>NZ_DBUF01000014.1:0-58784 GCF_002307755.1 Acinetobacter sp. UBA1297 | reverse complement strand
GTTCCAGGCTGGGACTGCCACGGTTTGCCAATTGAACTCAAAGTTGAAGAAAAAGTAGGTAAAGTGGGCGAAAAAGTTGATGCAGCCACTTTCCGTAAATTATGCCGTGAATATGCTTCACAACAAATTGATCTGCAGCGTAACGACTTCAAGCGTCTGGGCGTACTGGGTGATTGGGATAATCCTTATCTGACCATGAATTACAAGCAGGAAGCAGATATTGTTCGTGCACTGGGCCAGATTCAGAAAAATGGTCATATTCAGCCTGGCTTAAAGCCGGTGAACTGGTGCATGGACTGTGGCTCGGCACTGGCTGAAGCTGAAGTTGAATATGAAGATAAAAAATCTGATGCAATTGATGTCGGTTTTAATGTCGTTGACTTAAAAGACTTATCTACCCGTTTGAAGGTAGAGATTGATGTGCCTACTGATATTGTTATCTGGACCACAACACCATGGACCCTTCCGGCTAACCAGGCAGTTTCAGTACATGCTGAAATTGAATATCAGCTGGTACAGACCCAGACAGACAAAGGCTTACACAATCTGATTCTGGCTAAAGATCTGGTAGAGTCTGCTGTAGAACGTTATAAGCTAGAAAACCCGGTAGTACTGGCCGATTTTACCGGCGCAGTGATTGAAAACCTGCAACTCCAGCACCCACTTCTGGCAGATCGCCAGGTTCCGGTCATTTTAGGTGAACATGTGATTGCAACCAGTGGTACGGGTGCAGTACATACTGCGCCTGGCCATGGTGTAGATGACTATAAAGTTGGTCTGCTCTATCAGTTGAAAGTCGATAATCCGGTGGGTGGCAATGGAGTATATTTGCCAACTTCACCACTTTTCCCGGGTGTACACATCTATAAAGCCAATCCGCAAATCATTGAAGCCCTTGGTGCAGCAGGCCGTTTGTGGGCACATCAGCCAATTCGACACAGTTATCCACATTGCTGGCGCCACAAGACTCCTATTATTTTCCGTGCAACGCCTCAATGGTTCATTAGTATGGATCAGCAAAATTTACGTCAGGGTGCACTGGATGCGATTGAAAATGACATCGAATTTGTACCAAGCTGGGGTAAAAATCGGATTGAATCCATGATTGATGGCCGCCCGGACTGGTGTATCTCACGTCAGCGTACCTGGGGTGTGCCAATTCCGTTTTTTGTACATAAAGATACCAATGAGCTGCATCCGCGTACTCCGGAACTGATCGAAGAAGTTGCCAAGCTGATTGAACAGGAAGGTATTGATGCCTGGTTTAACCGTGAAGCGAAAGACTTTATTGGTGATGATGCTGAGCACTATAATGCCGTGCGTGACACGCTGGATGTCTGGTTCGATTCAGGTACAACCCACTATGCTGTACTTGACCAGCGTGAAGATCTGGAAAGCCCGGCTGACCTTTATCTAGAGGGCTCAGACCAGCATCGTGGCTGGTTCCAGTCATCCCTGCTGACGTCTATAGCGATTCATAACCGTGCGCCTTACAAAGCCTTACTGACCCATGGCTTTACAGTAGATGAAAACGGACGCAAGCTATCAAAATCGCTAGGGAATTATATCCCGCTAGATGACATCATCAAGCAGCTGGGAGCTGATGGTCTACGCCTGTATGTTGCTTCAAGCGACTACCGCTATGAAATTGCAGCAAGTAAAGAAGTCTTTAACCGTGTTAGCGACAGTTATCGCCGTATCCGTAATACTCTACGCTTCCTGCTGGCCAATCTAAATGGCTTTAAGCCAAGTACTGATGCACTGCCAGTAGACCAGCTGATTGCATTGGATCAGTATATCTTGCAACGTGCGCATGAGATTCAGCAGAGCATCCTTACTGCTTATGATGAAATGAACTTTCATGTCGTCTGTAGCTCACTAACCAATTTCTGTATTAATGATCTGGGCGGTTTTTATCTGGACATTATTAAAGACCGTCAGTACACCACCAAAACCGACTCTCAGGCACGTCGCTCTGCGCAGACTGCGTTATATCATATCGTACAGGCCTTTATCCGCTGGATGAGCCCAATCCTGAGCTTTACTGCACAAGAGGCTTGGCCACTGATTCCTGAGCAGTCAGAAAAATATGTATTTATGAGTGAGTGGTATCAGATTCCGGTGGCCTCAACAGCCAATCTGATTTCTGAAGAAAACTGGCAAACACTAATTACAGTAAAATCTGCAGTAAATAAACAGATTGAAGCTGCACGTAACGCTAAACTGGTCGGCTCTAACCTCTCTGCCAAGGTTGAACTCTGGGCCAAACCAGCGTTAAAAAGCATTCTGGACCAGCTAGGCAACGAGCTACGCTTTGTCCTGATCACCTCTCAGGTTATTGTTCATGACTTTGAGGAAGCAGGTGAAAGTACCGAGCTCGAAGGTCTGCGTGTCAAAGTTTCAGCGGCAGAAGGTGAAAAATGTGCTCGCTGCTGGCATGTACTGCCTGATGTTAATACACATGCAGGTCATCCAGGTATTTGCGGACGCTGCCTAATTAACCTTCCTTCTGGTCAGGGCGAAGAGAGAAAATATGCCTAATACACCGCAAAGAAAAGGCTGGTTCCGGTTCTATCCACATAATCTGGTGTGGATCGGGCTGGCAATTGTTGCCATTATTCTGGATCAATGGACCAAATGGATTGCAACAAACCATTTGAACTATGCCGATCCGGTAGCCGTACTGCCCTTTTTAAACTGGACGCTGCTACATAATTATGGTGCAGCATTCAGTTTTCTGTCTGATGCCGGTGGCTGGCAGCGTTATTTATTTACCGGACTGGCGGCTGGAGTTTCCTTGCTGTTTGTTTTCTGGCTAATGCGTATGCCAAAACATCTGGTCATTTTACCAATGGCTATTGCCCTGATTCTAGGGGGCGCCATCGGTAACCTGATAGACCGGGTCAGTCTGGGATATGTAGTAGATTTTATTCATATCTACTATCAGAATAGTCACTTTCCTGCATTTAATATTGCTGATAGTGCCATCACTCTTGGAACAATCCTGTTATTAATCGATACTTTCTTTCTGGAAAAACACCGGATTCAACGTGCAGAGGCAACAAAATGACAGAGTTACTCAACCCGAATGAAGATACTCGAATTGAAGAAGGTTCTCAGGTAGAGCTGCACTTTTCAGTTGCCATTGAAGATGGTGTTGAAATAGATAATACCCGCAGCCGTGAGGAGCCGGTGAGTCTGGTGATTGGTGACGGTAATTTACTGCCAGGCTTTGAACAGGCTCTTTTTGGTTTAAGGGCAGGTGACCGCCGTACTGTACATTTACCGGCAGAAGATGCCTTTGGACCGTGGAATCCGGAAAATATTCAACGATTTGATACGGTCAAATTTGAACAACGCCCTGTGGTTGGCCAAATGATCGAGTTTGAAGATAAAGCCAAAAGCAGCCTGTACGGTGTGGTCAGATCAGTGAATGATGATATGACCGAGATAGACTTTAACCATCCGCTAGCAGGTAAAAATATCAGTTTTGAGGTTGAAATCTTCAAGGTTACACCAGCAGGTCAGCAAGGTATTAAACTCATCTAGATGCTGCCTAAAATCAATCATTCTGAAGCCGGTCTGTGTATGTCCGGCTTTTTTTATTATAAGTAAAATATAAACTAAATATTTAAATGTCTAGCCAGTTTACTGATCATTTAAATGATCAGCAGGCAATTTTTCTAAAGGTCTATATAATAAAAAGCGATGAATGCAGCTTCACGCCTGGCTATATATCAGGCTAAAATTCAATCAGCCATAAAGACTGGCAGATATCTAAAAATACACTTTATCCCAGTTTTAATTATAAAAATTATTACTCAGCTTAAGTGCTGTATGATTAAAAACAATGAGTTGTTATGCTGACACTAACTGTTTTATTACGTTGTCTTTCTAGCGCAATACGCGAAGCATTGTTACAAGCCCTGAATGAATGTGCCCAGCACCAGATTGCCCAAGTCCAAATATCTCATCTTTTTTTACAGCTCTTAAAGCAACCCGAACCAAATGAATTAATCTTTTTATTAGACCGTTATGATATTTCTGTCTTGGAGCTCAGCCGGCAGCTGAATACAGCTTTACTTTCAGCACATATTCAAAAAAACAGTACATTGGTGTTAAGTGAAGCTTTAATTATTTTATTGCAACAGGCCTGGCAGTTTTCCCGGACAGAGCAATGTCCGCAGATTAATATATTTCACCTTCTACAGGCATTCATGGATACAGACATTTTATTATGTCAAAAAGCTTATTCTCCAGTCATAGATCAGTTCGAACGACCTGAAATATTGAATAGCCATCTAACGATCATACCTGCTTAAAAATTAAACTGGTTCATAAGTTTTGATGTTTTAAAATAGAGATACAAATTCTGTCTAGGCGCTTTCCAAAAAAATAATTAGTTTAATAAAGATCATGCCCAACCGGAAAATATCATGAAAATCTATATTATTGTAGGCAGCATACGTGAAGGTCGTACTGCTATTAAGGTTGCCAAATGGGTTCTCGAGGCAATTGAGAGTTTTGACTATAACACCCTGGAAACTGAAATCGTTGATTTAAAAGAATGGGATTTGCCTGTTTTTGCCGGAAGCCATCCGCCCATTACAGGTATCTATGACCAGCCAAAACAACAGCAATGGGCAGAAAAAATTTCCGAAGGTGATGGCTTTATTTTTATTAGTCCTGAATATAATCATGGTTATAGTCCAGCCCTGAAAAATGCTCTGGATTACTTAGGTAAAGAATGGCAAGGCAAACCTGCTGCCTATGTGGGTTATGGGGCAACCAATGGTTCACGTTCAATTGACCAGTTACGCCAGGTCGGGACCTATCTGGGTTTAATCGACTCTAACGCTACTCTAGAAATTCGTGATATTTTCAAGCGTAACCAAACTGAGCAGTTTGAAGGTAATGAAGCCGAGATTAAGATCCTAAGATCAGTGATAGAAAAACTGATCAATCACGCTATTTAGCAATATATCCTATAGTTCAAATGATTCTGTCAAATAAAAGTGATAAAAAAGCAGGTCCAGAGACCTGCTTTTTTATTCATCTATTTAGTCAGTAAAGGTAACTTTAGCAATCGCCTTTTTACCTGCCTGAATAATATAAGTTTTATTTTCTTTTACTGAAAAGTCTGCATCTACTACTTCCCAGTCAACTTTAACGGCGCCCCGCGCTACAGCATCCTTAGCCTGCGCTGCATTTTTAGTTAAACCCGCAGTACGCAAAATGGACGCAATAAAGATTTCACCACCAAATTCGGCACGAGAAATAGTTACTTCAGGTGTGCCTTCTGGCAATTCACCTTCAGTAATAATATTTCCTGCACCTTTATGCGCATTGGCCGCTGCTTCACTGCCATGGAAACGCTCAACCAGTTCCAGTGCCAGAATACGCTTGATTTCCTGCGGATTACGGCCTTCTACCATCTCTTTGAGCAGATCTTGAATTTCAGGCATCGATTTAAAGCTGAGCAGTTCAAAGTAACGTTCGATCAGGCTGTCTGGCATCGACAGTACCTTTTGGTACATTGCGCCTGGTGCATCAAATACACCGATGTAATTGCCCAGAGACTTCGACATTTTCTGTACACCATCCAAGCCTTCTAGAATTGGTACGGTAATACAGACTTGAGGCTCTTGATGATAACGGCCTTGCAGGGTACGGCCCATTAACAGGTTAAATGTCTGGTCTGTACCGCCAAGCTCAACATCCGCTTCCAGAGCAATCGAGTCATAACCCTGCACCAGCGGATATAAAAATTCATGAATCGCAATCGGCTGCTGACTACTATAGCGCTTGGTAAAATCATCACGTTCCAGCATACGTGCAACGGTCTGCTGGGAAGCCAGTTGAATCAGATCAGCCGCAGTCTTGCTGGCAAACCATTCTGAGTTGAATACCACCTTGGTTTTATTTGGGTCAAGAATTTTAAAGACCTGTTCCTGATAGGTTTTGGCATTTTCCAAAACCTGCTCACGCGATAATGGCGGACGTGTTGCACTCTTGCCGGTCGGATCACCGATCATGGCAGTATAGTCACCAATCAGGAAATATACATCATGGCCTAAATCCTGAAATACTTTAAGCTTATTAATTAAAACCGTATGACCCAGATGCAGGTCAGGGGCAGTTGGATCAAAACCCGCTTTAACTTTAAGGGGACGGTTTTCTTTTAATTTCTTCAGAAGATCTTCTTCAGAGATAATTTCATGAGTGCCTCGTTGAATGAGGGCAAGTTGTTCTTCAGCCGGCAGGAAATTTGACATCACAAAACCCAAACACATCAGTTATACAATTTGTGAGATATACTAACACTTTTTCAGCACATTGCAGGCTTAAGAATCATCATGACAGCGATCTATATCGGGGTAATGACCGGCACCAGCATGGATGGTGTCGATATCGTTGCTGCTTCTTTTGATCCTCTCCGGCTCCACGCTACCCTGACATTACCATTCGATCCGGAATTACGTGACGAGCTGATGGCATTAACCCTGCCAGATGATAATGAAATTGACCGGATGGGAGCTGCTGATGTTGCTCTGGGCCAAATGATCGGTCATGGTATTAACCAGATGATTGAAAAAAATGCTCTTGACCGTAGCCAGATCAGGGCCATCGGTTCACATGGCCAAACTATTCGTCATCGTCCTGAACATCATTTTACCCTACAGATTGGTGACCCTCATATTATTGCCGAACTGACTGGTATTGCAGTGGTATCTGATTTTCGTCGTCGTGATATGGCAGCCGGTGGCCAAGGTGCACCGCTCGTGCCGGCTTTTCATCAGGCCCTATTTCAGCATCCTGAAATTCACCGGGTGATTTTAAATCTGGGAGGTATTGCCAATGTCAGCCTGTTACCCGCTGGTCAGCCCGAGAAAGTCTATGGGTTTGATACCGGTCCGGCCAATATCCTGATGGATGGCTGGTGTCAGCGTTATACAGGCCATCCTTATGATGAAAATGGCAGTTGGGCTGCTTATGGCCAGCCAATTCGTGCTTTACTGGAACGCCTGCAAGCGCATGAGTATTTCTCGAAAGAACCTCCAAAAAGTACCGGACGTGAAGACTTTAATCTGGACTGGCTGGATGAGCAGATACAGGACTGGCGTAATGACGATCTGGGGTATGATGAGCTGGAAGATACACCCGAAAATGTACAGGCTACTTTATTAAAGCTGACCACAAGGGCAATTAAAAAAGCCATTTACCGTTCAGGACTGGATACAGGTGAAGTATATGTATGTGGCGGCGGTGCTTACAATGCACATTTATTAGACCAGTTACGCTGGCGCCTGCGCAAGCATCAGTGGAGTGTGCAGACTACTGACAGTCTGGGCCTTAGTCCAACCTGGGTAGAAGCAACAGCATTTGCTTGGCTTGCTATGCGGTTTGTACAGCAGCAAAGTGGTAACCTGCCTGCTGTTACCGGTGCACAAGGCTTTCGCATTTTAGGCAGTATGACTGCAGCCTGATTAGACTGGCTATAAGTGAGCTACAGCATACTTTCTGGTGAAGATACACCGCAGTAATTTTTACTAAAATATATGACTAAACAAAAATTCAAAGTAACAATAAGAGAAAAAAGATGATTGATTTAAGTAAACAGCGCCTTGAGCGTTATCATCGTGGTGAACTGAGCTTTGACCTGATCGATAGCGGTCCGCTAGAAGGTGAAGCTGTGGTACTGCTCCATGGCTTTCCCGAAACGGCACAGTGCTGGGATCAGGTCCGGGTTCAGCTCAATGCAGCAGGTTTTCGTACCTTTGCACCGAACCAGCGTGGCTATAGCCTTGATGCACGCCCTGAAGGACGTCAGGCTTATCGGATGCAGGAGCTACTTCAAGATCTGGATCTGCTGATTGACCAGATTAACCAGCCAGTCCATTTGGTTGGCCATGACTGGGGAGCAATTGTGGCATGGGAATACGCTATGCATTACCCTAAAAAATTAAAAAATCTGGTGGTATTATCTGTACCTCATCCAGGCGCTTTCCTGCGTGCCCTGCTTGCCTCGGACCAGCTATTTAAATCTTATTATATCGGGTTATTTCAGCTGCCTAAATTGCCAGAATTATTATTTGAAAAATTTCCAAAAATAGGTCTGGGTTTACTTAAAAATTCAGGGATGACCAAGCAGCAACTGGAAATTTTCAAAACAGAAATGCTGGAACAGGGCCGTTTAAGTTATAGCCTGAACTGGTATCGGGCACTACCTTTCAATGCCCGTTTCCAGCGATTCGATCCGGTCACTGTCCCTACTCTGTTTATCGGCGGTACCCAGGATGTGGCTATTAGTGATGCTGGCGTTAAACTAAACCAGCGTTATGTACAGGCGCCATACCGTGAAGTCATGTTAGAGGCCAATCACTGGCTTCCTGTGCAGCAAGCTGCTGTAGTCAGCCAGCTTATCCTGGAGCAGATTCAGGCTTAACTAAAGTGATAAAAAAACCCATCTCAGGATGGGTTTTTTAAACAGTTATCTTCTAGATTGAAAATGAAGATCCGCAACCGCAGGTCGTAGTAGCATTCGGATTCTCAACGATAAAACGTGATCCTTCCAGTCCCTGAATATAATCAACCACTGAACCTACCAAATACTGGTAACTTAGTGAATCTACCAGCATGGTCACATCGCCATTGGTAAATTCAGCATCATCTTCATTCATGCTTTCAGCAAAGTTAAAACCGTAAGAGAATCCTGAGCAGCCGCCTCCTGTTACATAGACACGTAACATTAAATCCTGATTCCCTTCGCTTTCACGGAGTTGGCGTACTTTATTTGCAGCATTATCTGACAACACAAGAGCTGGGGCATTCATACTGGGCGTTCCTCAACAAATTCATCTGCCTTAAAAGGCAAAGGCCATATATTTAAAGTATAACATACTCAATATATGGCCAGCGCCTGAACTTTAAAGTTTATCCTGAGTTATTTTATCAGGTTTATTTATAGTTCTCATCCTGTAGGCTGCATTCAAAATTACTGCGGTCTTCTTTACAGCGGAATTGCCATAACAGCTTCATCATGCGCTTGTCATAAATACCACGTCTGGTCAGGTCAATCCGTGATTCACGCATCAGTTTCTGGTAACCCGGCTTATCTGCTGCTGGTATATTCATCCAGTATTTCTGTGGAATATCCGCCTTCATTTTTCCAAGAATGCTAAATGCACGTGGTAACTGGGTTTTGACCCATTCCCGCGATTTTTGTCCATAGCCTGCGGGGAACTTGTCTGGGCGAATAATCAGGTTTCCTGTTACCTGCAGAATTGGATAATTAACAATAGCGCCTTTGGTACCGAGACCTTTATGTAATTCCAGCGGTTTAAACACGGCTGCCGGCGCGCCGATAATATCTACCTGGCGGTTATTGAACTTGCTGCCAAAATTAGTTACATCGGCACTAACTGCCTGCGCCCCGATTTGCTGAACCATAATCTTCTGGGCTTCATCATAATCAAGAACTGCAATTTTTTTGCCAGCTGCTTTAGCAACTGTATTAATACTACGGTCATTTACCATCAAGAATGCATCGCCGATCGGAATCACTCCTGCAACTTCATATTTACTATTGGTCATATATTTGGCAAAAGTCGGGCTGGCTAAGCCCTGCATGACCTTAACAGCCAACTTAAGGTCCGGAATAGCTCCGATTGCATCCAGGGAACCGGTAAATTTATTAAACTGTCGGCCACGCATACCGGTAACACTAATTCCGTCACATTTCCCGGCTTTAAAATCTTCAGCAATCACTGCCTCATTCTGGCCTACACGCAGTTCGATATCTGCTCCCCAGTTTTTAGCAGCAAGCTGATAGTCTTTCATTAAAGCATATACATCGCCATTTTTACCGACCAGATCAAAAACACAAAAAACCTGTTTTGCCTGAGCTGCTTCTGCTGCCATTAATATTCCTGCACCCAGCACAAGTGCTTTAGTCCATTGCATAATTTTATCCTTTTAATTTTATTTTTTCTTATTTTCTGTTTTCTATCCGGCAGCTGAGTACTGACCTTACATACCTATAAAAATACAGACAAAAAAGCCCGGTTTATAGCCAGGCTTTTTAACTTCCATAATTTATTCGCCTGCCATAGAGCATTCGAAGTTGGCTTTATCGACTGCACAGCGAGCTTTCTTCAATACTGCCATCATATTTTTGTCATAAATACCCTGTCTGGTTAAATCCATACGGCCATCACGTAACATCTTCTGGTATTTAAGCTTGTCTTCAGCACTTAGATTCATTTTATATTTGCCCGGAATACCGGCTTCTAAACGCTGAATCATTGAAAAGCTTTTTGGCAGCTGTTTGGCAAACCAGGTACGTGATTGCTGACCAAAACCAGCCGGGAATTTATCGGCTCGCAAGACCAAGTCAGCGGTTACCTGTAATACCGGGAAATTCATCATCGCGCCATTACTGCCCAGACCTTTATAAATTTCCAAAGGTTTATAGGCATAAGCCGGCGCACCGACCATATCGACCTGGCCATTATTAAATTTGGCCACAAAGTTAGATACATCAGACAGGACTGCCTGTGCTCCAATACGCTGTACCATAATTTTCTGGGCATTGTCATAGCCCAGTACTGCAAACTTCTTACCTGCTGCTTTCTCAACAGAATTAATATTTTTATCACGTACAAAGATATAAGCTGAACCTAAAGGTGATACACCGGCAACTTCATATTTATTGCCACCCAGAGTTGTAGTCATTTTGCCGGCATTACGGGCATCCAGTACATAAGAGATTGCACGTTGGGCCACAGCATTACTTGGCACAGCACCCAAGGCATCAATAGAACCCACGAATTTGTTATACGGACGGGCGCGCATTGAAGTCATAAAAACTGCATCACATTTACCTGCCTTGAAATCACTGTCCGCTACAGCTTCATCCTGACGTGGAACCAGGTTAATATCTGCTTTCCAGGATTTTGCAGCCAATGCCCACTCTTCCATCATTTTGTAGGATTCACCAGATTTACCCAGTAAATCGAAGACACAAACATCTACTTTGGCCTGAGCAGTGCCTGCTAGACCTAAAAGTGCAGTGGTAACAGCAGTCAGTACTATTCTTTTCATTGTTTTCTTCCTTTTTTGAGACTTTATTCTCGAACTTCCCTTACATTGCAAGATATTACCCAGCTTTATTTAAAAAAAATAGAGTATTTGCTCCATTTTTTTAAATTGTGATCTATCTCTGCATTTTTTAAGTAATTAAAATTTTCTATCTATACTTATATTCAGGAAATCAATAGCTATAAAACTGTCATTTTGTATTATTCGCCCGAAAGTGAACACTCAAAGTTAGTCCGCTCTACTGTGCAGCGCGCCCTTTTTAACACACGCATCATGGTCTCATCATAAATGCCCTGACGGGTCAAATCGATACGGCCTTCACGTAATAAACGTTGATAAGCAGTACGGTCTTCACTGGACAGCTGAATTCGTAATTTTGCAGGAATGCCTGCTTCAAGGCGTTGTACCATAGCTATGCTGCGAGGCAACTGTTTTAAAAACCATTGACGTGACTTGGCAGCAAAGTCCTGTGGAAATTTATCTGGCCGGATAATTAGGTCTGCAGTAACATTGACTACCGGGAAATTGATCATGGCGCCATTTGGACCCATACCTTTATAAATTTCCAGAGGCCGGTAAGCATACGCAGGCGCTGCAACAATATCCGCCTGTCCATTATTGAATTTACTGACAAAATTCGAAATTTCCGAGGCCACTGGCTTGGCATTAATACGCTGTACCATGATCCGTTGAGCAGCATCATGCCCAAGAACTGCAAATTTTTTCTTGGCGATTTTTTCAACTGTATTAATATTACGGTCTTTTACAAAAATATAAGCTGCGCCGAGCTGACCGATTCCGGCAACTTCATATACCTGTCCCTCCAGTCTGCTCACCAGACGTTTACTATTACGCTGATCCAGAGCATAGCTGATGGCCTTTTGGGCTATTGCATTACTAGGTACCCCACCTAGGGCATCAATTGAACCAGCAAATTTGTTAAAAGCACGAGCACGAATAGAAGTCATATACACACCATCACAATTTCCAGCTCGAAACTCACGCTCTGCCTGTGCCTCATCTGCTACAATTTTTAGTCCGATATCAGCATTCCAGTTCTTGGAAGCCAGCAGCCAGTCTTCCATCAGTTTATAGGACTCGCCAGCTTTGCCCAGCAAATCAAAAACACAGATATCTATTTTGGCTTGGGCTGAATGAGCAAATAAAAAAAGTGAAGCAGCAGCTAACAGAATTTTTCCCTTATTCATCCTGAGTCTTATTGTTTAAATGAGGGCTCTATCACTATAAACAGCTTAACTGTACAAAAATAGAGCATTCACTCTAATTTCCGATAAAGTGTTTTTGTGTTGAGTCAAATTATTAGATGAAATTCACATTCTTTTGCAGAGGCAGGTGATTTTTTGTTTTTCCTGGCAGATATCCTTTAAAATGGCCTACCTCTGATAATAGATTTGCGTATTCATGATTCAGCTTGACCAACTTTCGATTCGCCGCGGTGGCCGTATACTCTTTAAAAAAGCGAGCATGCAACTGCATCCAGGCTGGAAGATTGGTCTGACCGGAGTTAACGGCGCCGGTAAATCCACTCTGTTTTCGGCATTGCTCGGCAATATGTCGGCCGATGAAGGTTCTCTAAGCCGTCCTGCAGTATGGACAGTTGCCCATATGGCACAGGAAGTCGAAGCACTGGATATGGCAGCACTGGATTTTGTATTATCAGGTGATGAAGAATATTGGGAAATTCAGGCAAAACTGGAACAGTCCGACCAGCTATCTGATCATGATATTGCCCATTTACATGGCCGCTTTGACGAGATTAATGGTTATTCGGCTCCTGCCAAGGCAGCACAGCTTATGGCAGGTCTGGGCTTTTTCGAATATCAGCTAAAACTAGCAGTATCCAGTTTTTCTGGAGGATGGCGTATGCGTCTGAATCTGGCCCGTACCCTGATGAGCCGCTCAGACCTGCTTTTGCTGGATGAACCGACTAACCACTTGGACCTTGATGCCATTTTATGGCTGGAAGACTGGTTAAATGCCTATGAAGGCACTTTGGTTCTAATCTCACACGACCGTGATTTTCTTGATGCTGTCACTGATCATATCCTGCATATTGAAAATCAGGAGCTTACTTTATATACCGGAAATTATTCCACTTTTGAACGGACCCGTAGTGAACGTCTGGCCCAGCAGCAGCAGGCTTATGAAAAACAGCTAGAAACCCGCGCACACCTGCAAAAATACATTGACCGTTTTAAGGCACAGGCCACCAAAGCACGTCAGGCACAGAGTCGAATCAAGCAACTGGAGCGAATGCAGGAACTTTCGGCTGCCCATGTTGATACTCCCTTTACGTTCAGTTTCCGTGAACCTAGCAAAATGAGTTCACCCCTACTGACATTAGAACATGCGGATATTGGTTATGGGGAAAAACTGATTGCCACCAATATCCAGATTCAGATTACGCCTTCAAGCCGTATTGGCCTGCTGGGAATGAACGGAGCAGGTAAATCTACTCTGATTAAATCACTCGTAGGTGATCTGCCCCTGCTTAAAGGTTTACGTCATCCTTCAGAACTGCTCAATATTGGCTATTTTGCCCAGCACCAGATGGATGCCCTAGATGGTCAGGCCAGCCCTATGCTGCAACTGGCACGAATTGCCGACAAGAAAGTCAGTGAGGCCAGCCTGCGCTCTTTTTTAGGTAGCTTTGGTTTTAGTGGCGAACGCATGGATACACCCAGTGAAAGTTTTTCGGGTGGAGAACGGGCCCGCTTGGCTCTGGCCCTGATTGTCTGGCAGCGTCCAAATGTCCTGATCCTTGACGAACCAACCAACCATCTAGACCTAGATATGCGTCACGCATTAACTATGGCTTTACAGGACTTTCAGGGTGCGGTAGTTCTGGTATCACATGAGCGACAGCTGATTGCCAGTGTTTGTGACGAGTTATTACTGGTACATGACGGTCGTATGACCGAGTTTGAAGGAGACCTTCAGGATTATGCTAACTGGCTACGTCAGGCCCGTACACAAATCATGAAACAGGGCCAGCAGCCTGCTGCGCCAATCCAATCTGTAGTTGTTGATGTACCTGCTATTTCCAAAGTTGATAAAGAAGCACAGCGTAAAGAAGCTGCACGCCGTCGTGATATAACTCGCCCGGTCCGCAAGAAAATCGAACAATGCGAAGCCCGTATTGAAAAATTACAGCCGCGTCTTGAGACACTTGAAACCGAACTAGGTGATTCATCGCTCTATGATAATGACCGCAAGAATGACCTGCTTAAACTGATGAATGAACAGACAGAACTCAAGCTCGCTTTAGCCGAGGCAGAAGAACAGCTTCTGGAACTAATGATGGAGCTTGAAGAGTTGGAACAATCATTTCAGTAATCTAATTCCATATAACCTGATTTTAATTAAAATCAGGTTATATGCTTAAAAAATAATTTCAAAATCATTTTTGCTACAGTTTTATAATAATTTTATATTTTATTAATAAACCTTACATAAGTATTACCTAAAAAGATTTCTTTATTATTTTTAATTCTCTAAATTATTTAAATTAATTATTCATATCTGAATAATACTAGAGATAGAGATTATTCATAAATATTTTTTATTTTTGAATGATCTAAATGACTTAAACTATATAAGTAAAGGAGAAAGAAGCATGGCAACAGGTATCGATCTCAGTCAAATTACTCAACATGCAGAAGTTTTGGGTTCAGATAACGAACATGTAGGCCGTGTTGACCACCTAGAAGATGAAGATCAACTAAAACTTATCAAGAATGATGAAGACAGTGATGGAAAACATCATTTAATTCCTCTGACTTGGGTACAGGAAGTCAGCAATAATCAGGTAATTTTAAACCTGACAGCCAGTGAAGCAAAACAGCAATGGCAAGCTGTATAATATAATTTAAAATTATATTAATAAAAGGATTACCCTATTTAAAGGTAATCCTTTTATTTCATTTAAAAATATATTTTTTAAAATAAAAATAATTAATTTTAAAATGTAAAGAATCATTTCAGTTAGTTGCTACTTTAAATCAACATTATTTTACCTAAGCCTTGTATATGTACATTTTTTCAACAGGCTAAATTGTTTTTTTATACATAAGCTTACCTCATGACGCTGCATTATGAATGGCAGGTCAGTTTTCTTACTCAACAAAATTTTTACATGATTCTGCTGACTCTAAAAATAAACCAGAGAGGAAATAAGAATGCGCGCTCTTACATATCATGGTGCTCGGGATGTCCGGGTAGAATCTGTTCCTGATCCGATTATTCAAGAACCGGATGATGTTATTTTGCGAGTTACTGCAACTGCAATTTGTGGTTCTGACCTGCATTTATATCGAGGTAAAATTCCGGCCACTAAAGATGGTGATATCTTTGGCCACGAGTTTATGGGTGTAGTAGAGGAAGTTGGTCCGGCAGTCACTGAAGTAAAAAAAGGCGACCGGGTAATTATTCCTTTTGTAATTGCCTGTGGTAGCTGCTTCTTTTGTGAGCATGATCTGACTGCAGCCTGTGAGAATACCAATACGGGTCGGGGTGCTATCTTAAATAAAAAGCAGATTCCGCCAGGTGCTGCACTGTTCGGCTATAGCCATTTATATGGTGGAGTTCCAGGTGGACAAGCTGAATATGTACGTATTCCTAAAGGAAACGTAGGACCATTTAAAGTACCAGGTTCTTTATCTGATGAAAAAGTTTTATTCCTGACTGATATTTTGCCTACTGCCTGGCAAGCAGTCACCAATGCCAAGATTGGTAAGGGATCAAGTGTTGCAATTTATGGTGCAGGACCGGTAGGCCTGCTCTCGGCCGCCTGTGCACGTATGCTGGGTGCCGAACTTATCTTTATGGTAGACCACCATAATTATCGTCTACAGTATGCACGAGACACCTATGGTGCCATTCCGGTTAATTTTGATGAAGTCGATGCAGCTGAATTTATTATTAGCAATACGCCGGGCTACCGTGGTGTAGATGGAGTAATTGATGCTATCGGTTTTGAAGCCAAGGGCAGCATGCTAGAAACCGTCATGACCAACTTGAAGCTTGAAGGTTCGAGTGGCGCTGCATTACGTCAATGTATTGCAGCTGTACGTCGTGGCGGCGTAGTAAGCGTACCGGGTGTTTATGCAGGACCAATTCATGGCTTCCTGTTCGGTGATGCATTCGATAAAGGCTTAACCTTTAAGATGGGACAAACCCATGTACATAAGTTCCTGCCACAATTACTGGAATTTATTGAAAATGGTGACCTTTCCCCAGAGGTAATTATTACCCACCGTATGAACCTGTCTGAAGCCGCTGAAGGCTATCGTATCTTTGATAAACGTGAAGAAGACTGTCGTAAGGTAATCCTTACCCCTTAATAATAAGATATAAAAAAGCGCCTTCTGGCGCTTTTTTATTGAGCAGTGATGAGATTAAGCATCAATATCAGCATTCAATGCATTTTCTTCAATAAATGCACGACGTGGCTCAACATCGTCTCCCATCAGGCAAGAGAACATACGGTCTGCTTCAATTGCATCATCAATAGTTACTTGCAGCATATTGCGATTTTCCGGGTCCATCGTGGTTTCCCAGAGCTGCTCGGCATTCATCTCACCCAGACCTTTATAACGCTGAATCATCATACCACGGCGTGAGTCCTGCAAGATGAACTGCCAGACCTGATGGAAATTACTGACCTGTACACGACGCTCACCTTTTTCAAGATAAGCACCCTCTTCAATCAGGCTGAACCAGCTTCTTGAATTCTTGAGCAATCGGGCATATTCGGCAGAGCCCAGCAATCCGGCATCAAGCAGATAATGATGTGGCAAGTTATGCACATAAACAGTGATCCGTGGCCAGTAAAGCGCCGAGGACTGACCATCTGTATCAATGCGTTCAAATTTTTCAAGACTCAATTCAGGACGCAAGCTAGACTGCATGTCTGCAATACGTGAACGTAACTGTTCACCCCATTGCTGGACATAACTTTCATCATGGTTCTGGTCCATTTTAAAAGCTTCTAGCGCCAAGAGACCATCAAGCAGGGTCGCAGGATAACGCAAGGTTAATCGGTGCAGACTTTTTTGTGAAACCTGGTAATCCTGAATCACCTGAGCCAATGCCTGTCCATTAATTGCTGGCGCATCGGCACTGACATGCAGAGACAGATCATCAATTGCATTGGAAATCAGATAGGTTTCCAGAGCATCATTATCTTTAATATACTGTTCCTGCTTGCCTTTTTTCAGTTTATATAAAGGCGGCTGAGCAATATAAATATGACCCCGTTCTACCAGTTCAGGCATTTGACGGAAGAAGAATGTCAACAGTAACGTACGAATATGTGAACCGTCGACATCAGCATCTGTCATGATCACAATCTTATGATAACGCAGCTTGTCCGGATTATATTCCTCACGTCCAATACCACAGCCTAATGCCGTAATCAGTGTACCGACCTCAGCAGAAGAAATCATCCGGTCAAAACGGGCCCGTTCTACATTTAGAATTTTACCCTTTAACGGTAAAATCGCCTGCATTTTACGGTTACGGCCTTGCTTGGCAGAACCGCCTGCCGAATCACCCTCGACTAGAAACAGCTCAGACAAGGCGGGATCTTTTTCCTGACAATCAGCCAGTTTTCCAGGTAAGCCGGCAATATCCAGTGCACTTTTACGGCGTGTCATTTCACGGGCTTTACGTGCTGCATCACGGGCACGTGCTGCATCAATAATTTTACCTGCAATAGACTTGGCCGCTGCCGGGTTCTCAAGCAGATATTCAGAGAATGCCTTATTCATCGCCTGTTCGACTGCCGGTTTAACTTCACTGGACACCAGTTTTTCTTTGGTTTGCGAAGAAAACTTAGGATCTGGAACTTTAACTGACACGATAGCAGTCAGTCCCTCACGTGCATCATCCCCTGTTACTGCAACTTTTTCTTTCTTAAGAATATTCTCATTCTCAAGATAGCTGTTCAGGCCACGGGTTAATGCTGCGCGGAAACCGGCCAGATGGGTACCACCATCTTTTTGCGGAATATTATTGGTAAAGCAGCGTACATTTTCCTGATAAGAATCATTCCACTGCAATGCCACTTCAACACCTATTCCATTTTCAGCCTGAGTGGTGAAATGGAAAATTTCATTCAGGTGATTTTTACCTTCATTGATATATTTAACAAATTCGGACAGACCACCTTCATAGTCAAATACATGTTCAAGGTTAATGCGCTCATCGCGCAGAACAATACGGACACCGGCATTTAGAAAGGACAGCTCACGCAGACGGCGTGCCAGAATATCGACGTTAAAAATAGTCTGGCTAAAGGTTTCAGCACTTGGCCAGAAACGGACTTTAGTACCTGTACGTTCAGTTTGTCCCACGACACGTAACGGGTACTGGGGTACACCGTGCTGGTATTCCTGCTCATGTATCTGTCCTGCACGCTGTACAGTCAGCTCAAGCTTGCTCGATAAAGCATTAACAACCGATACACCTACACCGTGCAGGCCACCAGAGACTTTGTAACTGTTATCATCAAACTTGCCGCCCGCATGCAAAATTGTCAGGATTACCTCTGCAGCAGAGACACCCTCTTCCGGATGGATATCGGTTGGAATACCCCGGCCATTGTCAGATACGCTCACAGATTCATCTTCATGAATGGTCACCAGGATTTCATCACAGTGTCCAGCCAGTGCTTCATCAATCGAGTTATCGACCACCTCGAATACCATATGGTGCAGACCTGTCCCATCGTCTGTATCACCAATATACATACCAGGACGTTTACGCACTGCGTCTAGGCCACGTAATACCTTGATACTAGAGGAATCATAAGCCTTTTCTTGGGTGTGTTCTGTTGGAGAGGCAGATTGAGATTCTGAACTCATGGTTTCTCCCTAGTGTAAAATGGATCAATCCAAAGATGGGTTAAATCATTGCTGAACGACACTGACTTGACCGTGTTCAACGTGGAATAATTGATAGGAAATAGACAAATCATGCAAATGTTGCTGTACCGATTCATGCTCTAGAGTGGTAATAAAAACTTGACTACCAAGTTGGCTCAATCGCTCAATTAAACGTTGTTGTGCGGTTAAATCTAATTCTGCCGTCAGATCATCTAATAATACCACAGTTTCCTTATTGCTCGCATGCAACATTGCAATCTGAGAGAGTTTTAAGGCCATAATTAATAGTTTTTTTTGTCCTCTTGAAAGAATGTTATCCGCATCTCCAAGTGGTGTTTTCAAGCGTAGGTCTGCCCGGTGTGGTCCATACTCGGTATAGCGTCTATCCAGGTCTTTCTGATGATATAACGTCAGGTCCTGATAAAGCCCCTGCTCACTATGAAAACCGGATACATAGTCTAGCTCAATCTCCAGATCAGGTAAAAGCTGGCTTAAATCCTGTTTAAAATAAATCTTCCATTGCTCCATCACCTGTGAACGTTGAGCATGGAGCAATTCACCATAACTGGCCAACATCTTGTTCCATGGATCAAGCTCATCCACACTTAGATTTTGGCGGGATTTAAGCAGACTGTTACGCTGCTTGAGTGCGCGAGAATAATATTGCCATGTCTGATAAAATTCAGGTTCCACGTGGAACATCAGCCAGTCCAGTAACTGTCGCCGCGGTTTGGCTCCATGGTCAATGATATCCGTACTGAGTGGGTCGATATATTGTAATGCCAGCATTTTAGCAAGCTGACCCTGAGTTGCGACCGTATCGCCATTCACTTTAATTATCTGCTCACCCGAGAGCATTTTTTGCATGCCAATTTTCTCGGTAGCAGACTGTGCAAATACAATCGCGTCTGAAGCACCACTCTGAATGTAGTGTTTGGGAATATAAGTTCGAAAAGAGCGGCCTGTGGCCAGCAAATGAATCGCCTCAAGAATCGAGGTTTTGCCTGAACCATTGGCGCCATAAAAAACATTAAACGGCTGCAACTCAGAGAGTGCAACCGCTGAAAGGTTCCGGACACGTTCGATATTTAAACGCGTAATATACATAAAATAGCTTTAAGTCTAGACACGCATTGGCATGACAACATAAGTCTGGTCCTGCTGGGCAGGGTCTTGCACCAGCACTGACTGATTGGCTTCAGTCATAGTCATAACAACATCGTCACCATCCAGCACGTTTAGCACTTCAAGCAGATATTGTGCATTAAAAGACATTTCTAGCGGAGAGTTATTATATTGAATAGCCAGATCCTCAATCGCTTCATCCTGCTCCGGGTTATTGGCTCGAAGCTGTAATGAATCTGCATTAAAATTGAGGAATACACCACGCAATTTTTCATTACTAAGAATCGCCACCCGTTGCAATGACTGTTTAAATACATCATGCGCGATCTGGACAGTTTTATCACCACCACGTGGAATAACGCGACGATAATCAGGGAATTTCCCGTCAATCAGTTTAGTCGTGAAACGTACTGTAATCTCGCCCTGTTCCTTGTCACGGCTTGGGGTTTGAATTGTAACATTTAACAGTTCACGGCCAATCAGTAACGTAAGCTGTTCATCTTCAATGCTGAGCAGGCGTTGCAGTTCTGCTACTGCCTTACGTGGAACAATTGCCTGCACTGGCTGGGAAGCGGTAGAAGATGCCAAGGTTTCACACAATGCCAGACGGTGACCATCGGTAGTTACAGCACGCAATTGAGTTTCATCAATTTCCAGTAAGGTGCCGGTTAGGTAAAAACGGACATCCTGCACTGCCATTGCAAAAGCAGTTTTTTCAAACAGACGCTTGAGTTCACGCTGGGTGACTTGAACCTGAGTACCTTGACTATTGTCATGATTAAGTAAAGGATAATCTTCAGCAGGTAAGGTTCCCAGTACAAAACGGCTATTTCCAGACTTTAAAATGCAGCGCTGGTCTTCAGTGATTTGTAAATCGATCAAAGCAGCACTCGGTAGTGACTTACAGATATCCATGAGTTTACGCGCAGGCACAGTAGTTTCACCCGGCTGTAAACAGGCTCCCTCACTTAGGCCGGTACTGGCCACCAGCTCAACTTCCAGGTCAGACCCAGTAATCGTCAGAGCCTGCGGACTCGCCTGAATTTTAACGTTTGAAAGAATGTTCAGGGTATGACGACGTTCGACCGCCCCTACCACATGTGATAGAACATTGAGTAAGCTCTCTTTAGCGATTTTCAAACGCACGATTCATTCCTCTAACAACTGAAGACAGATAAAAAATAATTTTTAGCAGTGTACTATGCGGCAGTTTCAAGCACTTTGCAAGAATCCGGATTGATCAACTCTGCAACAGGCGCAGCAGGTTTTTATAATCCTCATTAAAGATCGGATCTTCAGCACGGAGGCTCTGGACTTTTTCGCAGGCATGCATGACTGTACTATGATCTCGCCCGCCAAAAGCCATGCCAATTTCTGGAAAACTGTCACCAGTTAATTCACGCGCCAAACCCATTGCCAATTGACGAGGACGTGCATAAATTCGGGTTCTTTTAGGCCCGACCAGCTCTTTGAGGGGAATACGAAAATACTCACTCACCACACGCTGAATATTTTCTACACTAATAGTTCGAGCCCTAATCGCCAAAACATCTTTTAAGGATTCTCGTACCACGTCCAGATCAATTGCGGTTCCCTTAAACCGGGAAATAGCGACAACCTTGTTTAACGCGCCTTCAAGTTCACGAACATTGGCAACCACCTGCTGTGCAATAAATAAAGCACAGTTACGGGGCAAATCAATCTCATTGCTTTCAGCTTTTTTCAGCAGGATTTCTATCCGTGTTTCAATGTCTGGTGGCTCGACTCCAACAGATAAGCCCCAGGAAAAACGAGAAACCAAACGTGGATCCAGTTCAGTCAATTCTTTCGGATAGCGGTCTGAAGTTAAAATAATCTGCTTGGATTCATCCAATAAAGCATTAAAGGTATAGAAAAACTCGACCAGACTTGCCTCTTTACCCGCTAAAAGATGAATGTCATCGACCAATAATAAATCCAAGGAACGACAATTTTTTTTGAATTCTTCAACCTTGCCACGCTGTAAAGAACTGACAAAATCCTGTACAAAACTTTCCGCAGTCATATACATGACACGTGCATTAGGTTTGGCCTGTAATAGCGCATTACCGACAGCCTGCATCAGGTGTGTTTTACCCAAACCGGTAGGTCCATACAGAAATAAGGGATTATGCTGGGATGCACCAAGCTGTGTCAGTACTTTGCGGCACGTTTCTGCTGCCATCTGGTTAGAGCGCCCTTCTACAAAAAGTGCGAAAGTGAAAAGTGGATTTAAAAGACGTTTCTTATTCTGTTTAGCCGGTTCAGCTTCTTTTTCCTTTTTAGGTCGCGATACCGGCATAGAAGCCGGGTGCTCTAATGCAGCCGTGGTGGTGGCTGGCTGCTCCGCTGCTGATAAAATAGCGCCGGGCCGGGAATCTACTAAAATCTCAACCTTACGTACACGGCCTTCCGACATTTGTTCAGCCAGAATTGTGATTAATTCCAGATGATGCTCTTGAATATATCGGGTCCAATAAGGATTAGGCGCATATAAACGTAAAGTATCCTCCAGTTCTTCAGCCACCAGAGGACGAATCCACATCGCAAAGATATTATCAGAGAGCTCTTGTCGCAAGCGAGTTAAGCAGTCCGTCCAAAGCATGTGAATCCCCTATCTTCATGTTTTAAATTTAAATTGAACTACAGCACCCCTTGCGAGGGGTGGCCATTCTAACCAAGTTATCCACATCTGTCATGGGTCATTTCTAAAGTTTTGGCCAAAAAAGAAACTTTCTGTTTTAAATTTGAATTTAAACCACATGTGGATAAAGTTTTCCATAACCTGTGGATAAAATATATCATAAAGTTATCCACAATTCATATAAATTATAAAAACATAGTTATCCACAATTTAATCATCTGATATTAGAATATAAAAGTATCATTTCCACAGAAAAAAGCCGCTCTAATAATAATAAATTTAAATTTTAAAATTTGAATTTAATAATAACGATGCAATCTGGTGTGGATAACTTAACTTACAATGAATTTAAATTCAAAACCAGAAGCCTAACTCAGAAATACAATATATTGTTTATAAAACTGTGGATATTTTTGGTTTTTACATAAATATATTTTAAAATAAAAGGTTTATATTGTGTATAAGTTTCAAATTTTATCTCTCTCCTTTTTATATTTGTATATTTCTCTCTTCTTGGAATTACAATCAAAATTGAACAAAAGACGGGTTTTCATTGACAGCGTAAAGATTGCACAATACAATCGCGAACCTTTATAGAAAGATCATTTTGGAGTTTCGACATGAAACGTACATTCCAACCATCTGAATTAAAGCGTAAGCGCGTTCATGGTTTCCGTGCTCGTATGGCTACTAAAGCTGGTCGTCAAGTATTAGCTCGCCGTCGTGCCAAAGGTCGTCACAGCTTAACTGTTTAATTTCAGTTTAAGTTTAAACGACTTGGGTGTCATGACACTTTATAGCTTCAGCACAGCTGTACGTATCCGCTGTGCTGCAGATTACAAAAGTGTGTTTGATGGTGCGCTTTTTAAAGTGCATCAACCCCACTTCTTATTTCTTGCCAGACCGACCGAATTGCATTATAGCCGTTTGGGTATTGTTGTGGCCAAGAAAAAAGTGCGTCGTGCACATGAAAGAAATCGAATAAAACGACTTGCTCGCGAAAGTTTTCGCCTGCATCAGCAGCAACTGGAATTATTAGATATCGTAGTAATGCCTAAAATAGGTATAGAAGATATTTCTAATGCCGAGTTGCACCAGCAATTACAGATAGCTTGGCAAAAGTTACAACGCCAGGTTAAAAAACACCGAAAAATAGCTGTTTCTTCCTCACAAAACTAGAGATACCAATGAGACGTTTATTGCATTGGTTGATACGTTTCTATCAAATTGCGATTAGTCCGCTGCTTGGACCTCGTTGTCGTTATATTCCAACTTGTTCTCAATATTCGTTAGAAGCCATTCATGCGCATGGCGCGATGCGTGGCGTGTGGTTGGCCGGTAAACGTATCTGTCGCTGTCATCCGTGGGGTGGTTCTGGCTATGATCCTGTTCCCCCAAAAGCAATTCGTTTTATTTCATTTCAGCAAATAGATTCTCAAACCTTTCACGTTGCTGTACCCTTTCGTGATCGTTTTTTGAATCAAAATCACTCTAACCACTTGGGGTAATAGATATGCAACAATGGGCCAGGTTTGCAATTCTCGGGGCCATGTTTGTCGTCGCATATTTGCTCATTTTGGCGTGGCAAAAAGATTATGGTCATGCAGAGACAGCGCCGCAGCAACAGGCAGTCGTTTCGCATGAAGTATCTGCAGATTTGCCAAATAGCCAAGCGGCATCAGCTTCTTCTGATGTACCGCAAGCAAATATTGCAACGCCACAAGCAACAGATGTAACTGCACCTGTAAATCAGCAGCTGATTTCAGTACAGACTGACCTCTATCATCTTTTGATCAATCCAAAAGGTGGGGATATTGTACGAATTGAATTACTGAATCATGACAAGAATAAAGACAGCGATCAGCCGTTTGTCATGCTGGAAAGTGATGCCAAGCGTACCTATGTCGCACAATCTGGTCTGATTGGACTCAATGGTCCAGACAGTAACCGTAGCGGCCGCCCGGTATATGAGGTTGAAAAAACTTCTTATGACTTGCTTAAAGATGCTCAGACTGTCAGTAAAGATAATGGTAAAGCAGTAAAAGTACTGACTATACCAATGGTATACAAGACTGCCGATGGTGTAGAGATCATTAAGACCTTTACCTTTAAGCAGGGCGAATACCCGATCGTGGTCAACCATAAAGTGGTGAACCGTAGTCAGCAAAACTGGCAGGGTCAGATGTTTGGCCAGATCAAACGTGATAATTCTGAAGATCCTGGTAAGTCTGATCAGGGGATCTTTACGCTGGGTACCTTCCTGGGCGGTGCCTGGGGCACACCAGAAGAGCATTACAACAAGCTCAAGTTTGATAATTTTAATGATGAAAAACTGAATGTTGATGCAAAGGGTGGCTGGATTGCTGTAGTACAGCATTATTTTGTGAGTGCCTGGATTCCGGGTCAGCTTAAACTGACTCAAGCTAATGGACAGCCATATGCTGCCAAGCTCGAATCACGCAAATCAGCTGATGATATGAATATCATTAGTTTTACTTCGCCAACTATCAATGTGCCAGCCGGTACGGTTGCTGAAGTAGATGCAACCTTCTACTCAGGTCCAAAGATTCAGTCCGAGCTTAAAGATCTGGCAGTAGGTTTGAACCAGACTGTAGATTATGGCTGGTTATGGCCAATTGCTAAATTATTGTTCCTGGGTCTGCAATTCTTCCATAACATTGTCGGTAACTGGGGTTGGTCAATTATCCTGCTGACTATACTGGTTAAACTTATTCTTTGGCCACTGTCGTCCAAGAGCTATCGCTCTATGGCGAAAATGCGGGTAATTGCGCCAGAAATGCAGCGCATGAAAGAAGAGTTTGGTGAAGACCGTATGCGTTTCTCTCAGGAAATGATGGCACTCTACAAGCGTGAGCAGGTTAATCCTCTCTCAGGCTGTTTGCCGCTCTTGCTGCAAATGCCGATTTTCCTTGCCCTATACTGGGTATTGATGGAAAGTGTAGAACTGCGTCATGCGCCATGGTTCGGCTGGATTCAGGATTTGTCGGCGATGGATCCGTGGTTTATTCTGCCGTTAGTCATGGGTCTGACCATGTTTACTCAGCAATCACTGAATCCGCAGCCAGCTGATCCAATGCAGGCAAAAGTCTTTAAGATCATGCCGATCATTTTTACTGTATTTATGTTGTTCTTCCCAGCAGGACTAGTACTGTACTGGATTGTCAATAACAGTATTACTATCTTGCAGCAATGGTTTATTAACCGGAGCGTGAAGAAAGAACGCGAAAATGGTGTTGAAGTGATTTAATAATCCATTCAGCTCACTTGATCGATGCTGAATAAATCCGTCCAAGATGATAATCTTGGACGGATTTTCTTTTGCTGTTTTTAAAATTTTTAGGTGATCAATATGCTCAACTCCACCACAATTGCTGCGATAGCGACTCCACCTGGCCGTGGTGGTGTTGGGGTAATTCGCCTCTCAGGTCCGAAAGCCTATATGATTGCCGAACAGTTAACCCAGCGGTCTTTACCAAAAGCCCGCATGGCAGCTTTTCGGCAGTTTTATGATGCGGAGCAGCAGGTAATGGATGAGGGATTGGTTATCTGTTTTCCAAATCCCTATTCATTTACGGGAGAAGATGTTGTTGAGCTACAGGGTCATGGTGGACCGGTAATTCAAAATGCCCTGCTCTCCCGACTATTCGAGCTGGGTGCCATAGCGGCCAAGGCTGGCGAATTTTCTATGCGTGCCTTTGAAAATGGCAAACTTGATCTGGTACAGGCCGAAGCCATTGCTGATCTGATTGATGCCACGTCACAGGCAGCTGCACGCTCGGCAGTACGTTCTTTACAAGGTGCTTTTTCTGTTAAGGTGAATTCTGTATTAGAGAAGCTTATTCATTTACGTTTACATGTAGAAGCGGCGATTGATTTTCCTGAAGAAGAAATTAATTTTCTCGCTGACGGAAAAATTCTCAAGCTGCTGGATGATGTTGCCAGTTCAGTCACGCTAGTACAACAATCTGCACGTCAGGGCCAGTTACTGCGAGAAGGATTACAGGTGGTCATTGCCGGAAAACCAAATGCTGGTAAGTCTTCGCTCTTAAATGCATTGGCAGGCAATGACCGCGCTATTGTTACTGATATTGCTGGAACAACCCGTGATGTACTGCATGAAAAGATTAGTCTGAACGGTCTACCCATTACGCTCACAGATACAGCAGGTTTACGTGAAACCGGTGATATTGTAGAACAAGAAGGGATACGTCGCGCAATTAAGGAAATTGAACAGGCTGATTTACTGTTACTGGTCTATGATTTGAGCCAAGGTGAAGATCCTTTAAAATTAGCCCAGAATTATTTTGCTGAACATCTGGAGCCTAAGCGGCTTATGTTAATTGGAAATAAGTGTGACCTCATTGGGGTCCAGCCAGAAGCAGGACAATATCAGGGTTTTCGTCATATCAGTATATCTGCAAAAATGGAAACCGGTGTCCAGACACTCATAGAAGCGATTACAGACCATGCCGGCTTCCAGCCAGAAGAAGATACCTTTATTGCCCGAACACGGCATCTGGACGCAATGAAGCGTACCCAGGCATATCTGGCTGAGGCACGTGAGCAGCTTACAGATTTTCATGCAGGTGAGCTGGTAGCCGAATCATTACGGCTGGCCCAAAATGCTTTAAGTGAAATTACTGGTGAATTTAGCGCCGATGACCTGCTTGGGAAAATTTTCGGGTCTTTCTGTATCGGGAAATAGTTCAAAAGCAAGTGAACTCATTATCAATAAATTGATAAGTTATTTAAGCCGGTCTTAGGACTCTTTATAGAGAATTAAAACCCTACCTTCATCAGAGTTGGCCGGCTTTTAATCTCTATTAATAATTTGCCAGAATTTTTATAAAAAGTATAAGCAATGAGCTAAATTTTAATATTAGTAACTCCAAGACTTAATAGAAAATTTTACCTGAATCAGGTTTAGATAAAATTTATGGAATTCCAAATATCTAAATAATATTTCCAGTGAAAATGATTAAAATATAATAAATTAAGCTGATTTAGGATTTGATGACTGCTCCATTCTGCTAAGCCATAAAGTTCAGGTAATTATGATGAAACTATTTTTTTAGGCCAGAGTAATAAGGCCAGACAGAGCAGCGCTATGCTTGCACAGAAACTCAGTACCCCGAATGTTAATCCAAAATGATCAGCCAGATAGCCTACGGCAATAATTGGTACAATTGTGCCTAGATAACCGATAAAAAGATAAGTTGACATAACCGCAGCACGATTACGTTCATGAGTCATGCTGTGAATCAGACCAAATGCACCCATTAACCCTAACCCATGTCCTGCGCCGACCAGAAGGTCACTGATGAAAAATAGCGGGCTCCATTGCGAAATCATACACAAGGCCAGTAAGATCAGACTGAACATTAATGTACCCACACCCAGATTCAGGCTTTTAATGGGTGACAGTGAGCGTGCAAAAAACTGTACAACAGCAGAGGTAAGTAAAATACTGGCAATTGCACTGCCACTTACCAGCGGGCCATGCCATGGAATTAAATCTTTCACAAAAGAAGGTGACAGTGAAGCAAATAAACTGAAAGCACCAAAAGCAATAAAGGCAGTCAGACCGGCAATAAAAAACAGGGTCTTGTAATGTGACTCAGGAATTTCCAGATGTGGCGCTATAGAAAAATTCTGCCGTTCGAATTGAGGTGATTCAAGGCGGGCCAAACCTAACAGGCAAAGGAAAGCTACCGCAATCACTGGCAAATAAGGACTTATAAGAGGCTGATCAGAAAACTGGGCAATCAGTCCTCCAATAAAGGGTCCAAGCCCGAAACCAATCACAGTAATCACTGAACTGAGTTGCGGTGCATAAAGTTTATGTTGATCAGGAATCGTCGTAATCAGGCCAAGCATGGCTGAGGTACTAATCAGTCCAGAAGCAATCCCGATCACAAATCGTCCTGCCATCAACCAGTAAATATCAATGGCAACCGCAGAAAGTGTTAATCCACAAATCACGATGACTAAACCGATTTGCAGTGTACGGAGAAAACCCAAACTGTTACTGGTACGACCAAAGAACAGTAAAGTAGCAAGACAGCCAAACATATAGGCGACAAAAATATAAGTAATGTGACTTGGCAGTAAATACCATAATTGCTGGTAAATCGGATAGAGCGGGCTAGCGAGCGCTGTTCCGATAGTACCAGTACATAAGGCAAGGCTTACCATAAGAAATGGATGCCAAGATTGTTGTTTCATAAATGAAAAGATCAGGTCGTAAGCAGGAATAAAGCTGATAGTAGCCTGAAGCCTTCGAAAAATCGAAAGTAAATAAGTAACCTGAATTAGTGCCTGTCATAAATCTAGAACCTTACTAGTTAGGTAGCCAGGATCTATGGCCAAATCAGGTATAACGCTTAAGCAACTTGAGAAACTCGGCCAGTTCCTTTTCATTATCATCATTTTGTTTGATTACATGTTCACGTAGATGAGATTCAATCAGCTCATTCATCAGGCCATTTACTGCACCTTTTATAGCTGCCACTTGCTGTAATACTTCAATGCAGCTTTTATCTTCTTGCTGCAACGCAGTTTCTACAGCTTGTAGCTGTCCTTGAAGCCGCTTGACCCGATTTAAAATTTTCTTGTCCTGATGTAAATGACCCATGCATGACCTCTAAAAATAATTATACTAGGGGGGAGTATATGGAATAAACTGTTATGCAAAATTTTAACCTATCCCGACACCATAAACACCAGTTTGATCAGGGGAATCCACTCGCCCAGAAACGAATCCTGTGGGCTACACTGTTAACCGGTTTCATGATGCTACTCGAAATAAGTGGTGGCTGGTTATTTAACTCTATGGCTTTACTGGCTGATGGCTGGCATATGAGTTCACATATGTTGGCTTTGGGGCTCGCTTATCTGGCTTACCGCGCGGCGCGCCACTATGCAAATGACCAGCGTTTCAGTTTTGGAACCTGGAAAATCGAAATTCTGGCAGGCTACAGTAGCGCCATTTTATTGATTGTTGTAGCTTTATATATGGCGGTTCATTCAGTTGAACGTCTGATTTTTCCGGTTGCTATTCACTATAATGAAGCAATTCCGATCGCAGTACTCGGCCTGTTGGTAAATCTGCTTTGTGCCTGGCTCTTGCATGATCATACTGACTATCACCATCACCATCACCATCANNACATGAACATGAACATGAACATCGTAAGCATAGTCATGATTTAAATCAAAAAGCTGCTTTCTTGCATGTGGTTGCTGATGCGGTGACATCGGTTTTCGCTATTATTGCGCTTCTGGCTGGAAAATATTTCGGCTGGGCCTTTCTGGATGCCGTCTTGGGAGTTGCTGGTGCTGTATTGGTAGCGCGCTGGGCCTGGGGACTTATAAGAGATACAGGCCGAACCTTGCTGGATGCAGAAATGGATCATCCGGTAGTCGCTGAGATTCGTGAGGTTATTGTCGGTTTACCAGTACAAGTAGAAATTACTGATCTGCATGTGTGGAAAGTAGGCCGTGGAAAATTTGCCTGTATTTTGGCTTTGGAAACCCAAGATGACTTGAATGCTGATCAGGTTCGTGATGCATTAAGTATTCATGAGGAAGTGGTGCATATTTCGGTTGAAATCAATATGCCATTGTAGATGTTCCACGTGAAACCTTCCTTAGTTAGTTAAAATATTTTGTTAAAAATATGTTTAAAAAGAGCCAAAAGATTAGAATCAGGCAGGATTAACCTAAAATGAGCCATCCACGCATGAAAAAGTTATTAATGCTAGCGCTAGCTGGAATACTCAGTAGTAGCTGCTTTGCCAATGTAGAGTCAGTACAGAATAATTTAAAGCAGCATTATCCTAACCTGAAATTTGAGCAGATTCAGTCTACTGAGATGAATGGAATCTATAGTGCAGTGCTAGATGGCCAAGTAGTTTACGTGGGTGAAGAAGCCAATCATATTCTGGTTGGTTCCATGATACGTCTTAAGGATCAGCAGAATCTAACCAAAGATCTGGTGCTTAAGCAAAATAGTATTGACTGGAAACAGCTGCCTTTACAGGATGCGATTAAAACAGTGCGAGGCAGCGGCAAGCGTCAACTTGCTGTTTTTTCTGACCCAAATTGTCCATATTGCAAAAAGCTTGAGACTGAGCTTGCCAAACTTAATAATGTGACGATTTATAGTTTTATTTATCCGATCAAACCACAGTCGGTAAAACCGGCTAAACAGGTATGGTGTTCGGATAGTCGTACAGTGGCTTGGCAAAACCTGTTAGTTAAAGGAATACAGCCCACTGCCAATACCAATTGCACTAATCCGATTGAGCGGAATTTGAGTCTGGGAAAATCACTGGGCTTGCAAGGTACTCCGGCAATCATTTTCTCAAACGGTTTTAAACTGATGGGGGCTTATCCGGCGGAACAGATTGAACAGGCTTGGCAGGAATTTGGCTTATAAGCTATAGCCATAAAAAAGCACCGGAAACGGTGCTTTTTTATTTTAATTTTTAAATTATTTAAGGATGATGATTTACACGTGAACGCTTGGTAATCATGTTATAAATAAACAGGATGATCAATGCACCCACGACTGATGCAATAAAGCCTGCAGCCGAGTTTTCATCATAAAGGCCGAGCATACGGCCACCATAGGTAGCCACTAGTGCACCAGCGATCCCTAATAAAGTGGTAACGATAAAGCCTGCCTTGTCATTACCTGGGTGAATTGCCCGTGCAATTAGCCCTGCAATGAAACCGACGATAATAGCAACGATAAGTGACCACATACGCGTTCTCCTTCTTATCTTTTCTGATGTGATGTCTGGAACATGTACGCTTATTATCATTGAGCACGTATCAAATTTTAAAAAGTGCCATAATGCTACTTCCTGTTGAGTTTTTGTGCCGCTAGGGCATCAATACGATAAAACTGCTAAAGAACGTATAAAAAAAGTGGCCATAGGCCACTTTTAAGTATCAGGAATTTAGAAAACTAAAGACCAATTTCCCCAATAAAAGGAATGTGTCGATACTTCTGGTCATAATCCAGACCATAGCCAACAATAAATTTATCTTCTACTTCAAAGCCTAAAAATTTAACTTCAAGTTCAATTTCACGGCGTGATGGTTTGCTTACCAGGGTGCAGAGTTCGATTGAATTAGGATTACGGGTTTGCAGAATTTCCAGAACTTTACTTAGGGTATTGCCTGAGTCGATGATATCCTCGACTACCAGAACATCTTTACCCCGGATTTCCCCGTCCAGATCTTTCAGGATTTTTACATCACGACTTGAAGTAGTGCCTCCCCCATAACTGGAGACGGTCATAAAGTCCAGTTCATGTGGTTTATGAATGGCACGGCATAAATCTGCCATGAAAATGACCGAGCCACGTAACAGTCCGATCAGAACCAGTTCCCGGTCACTTTGTGCATAGTGAGCATCAATTTTTGCACCAAGCTCTTTGACTTTTGCCTGAATCTCTTCAGCAGAAATCAATACGCTCATTTCAATGGTCATGGGCAGATCCCTAAAAACGAGTAAAATGAAAAAATAAAAAAGGTGTTGACCTGCAACACCTCGAATAGGGAAATTTTAATGCAATTTTTCATTCTGTGCATCCTTTTCAGAAGCCAGAATGTGAATTATCTGTTAGTTGAGGGACGATCAGACTTGAGCAGAACTGCACAGGCTAAAGCCAATACTCCCCATTTAAAAAGACTGCTACCAGGAACTCTAGACTGGTTCTGCTTTGCTGTAGGCCTTTTGTCCATAGATATAGGTTGCTTCAACATTACGATCATCTCCTAATGTAAACAGGGCAAATAGGCTGTCTTCTAGTCCCTTGCTATGTTCCTGACGCAGTTTCTGTAAAGCTGTTGCCTTCAGGTCGAGTACTATAAAGTCAGCTTCTTTACCTAAATCGAAATTGCCCAGCTTGTCCTCTAGGTTCAATGCACGTGCGCCCCCCAGTGTAGCGTGGTAGAAGGCCTCAAGCGCAGAGAGCTTGTTGCCCTGTAACTGCTGGACTTTATATGCTTCATTGGCTGTCTGTAACAGGCTGAATGATGTACCTGCACCAATATCAGTCCCGAGGCCAACCTTTACCTGTTTTTGCCAGGTTTTAGACAATGGAAACAGCCCGCTTCCTAAAAACAGGTTCGATGTTGGGCAGAATGCGATTGCAGATTTACTCTGGTGCAGACAGTCCCATTCCTGCTCCTGCAGATGAACACAATGTGCAAATACACTGCGTTCTCCAGTCAGCCCGTAATGGTGATAAACCTCCAGGTAACCCTGCTGCTCAGGGAACAATTCTTTTACCCAGGCAATTTCATCCAGATTTTCACTCAAATGGGTATGTATATAGACATCCGGAAATTCTGTTTTTAATTTTCCCGCCAGCTGCAATTGTTCCGGTGTAGAGGTAGGCGCAAAACGTGGTGTAATAGCATAGAGTGCCCGGCCCTTGCCATGCCATTTTTCAATGAGTGCCCTGCTATCTTCATAGCTGCTCTGGGCCGTGTCACAAAGTGCCTCGGGCGCATTACGGTCCATCATGACCTTACCTGCAATGAGCCGCATCTGGTACTGTGCTGCCTGCTCAAATAATGCATCTACTGATTGTGGATGCACCGTACAGAAAACCAATGCAGTGGTGGTTCCATTTCTAAGCAGTTCTTCTACAAAAAAATGAGCAATCTTGCTGGCATGTTCAGGATTTTCAAACTGCATTTCAGTCGGAAACGTATAAGTATTAAGCCAGCTCAGCAGTTGCTCGCCATATGCACCGACCATTTCACTTTGTGGATAATGTATATGCGTGTCAATAAAACCAGGAACAATCAACTGCTCAGGATAATGTTCTACCAGAATACCGGCAGGTAATTGGGTCTGGCCCTCCTGCCACGGGCCAAACCAGACTATTTTCCCCTGTTCTGTAATCAGCAGGCCATCTTCTAAATAACGGACCTGATGAGCCAGATCAGTAGGCTGAGCAACAATCTGCCGAATATCTAGAAAACGCCCGCGAATGGCTGTGGAAATGGGAAGTGAAGACATGGTTAAAACCTGCAAGTTATACTTTTTTCAACCGATTTTAACCGTAACTTTCAGCGACTGTATACCGTTATAATGCGTAAAACGGTTAAGTCAGAGCCTTAACCGTTTAAGCTATCTGTGGACTATTGTGGTAGCTGCTTTTGGTTATAACGGTATGACATCCAGCCGGTAATGGTGAGCACAACTGCAATAAAGCCTAGAGAAATCCAGATTGGCATATGGAATACGTCAAGCAGAAGCATTTTTGCGCCAATAAACAGCAGGATTACACCTAAACCATAAGGAAGGTAATGCATTTTTACTGCAGCACCAGATAGCAGAAAGAACATGGCACGTAAACCGAGAATCGCCATCAGGTTTGCTGTAAGAACAATAAACGGATCACTGGTGACTGCGAAGATTGCCGGAATAGAATCTACTGCAAAAATTACATCAGAGAATTCAACCAGAATCAGTACTATGAAGAGCGGCGTTAACCATAACTGGCCCTGTTTACGTACCCAGAATTTATGACCTTCGAGCTGCGGGGTAATACGAAAATGCTTACGCAGCCATTTCAGTAAGGCCATCTCTTCAATATTGGGGTTATCATCTTGCCCTTTCAGGAATTTATAGCCGGTATATACCAGGAAGGCACCGAAGATATAAAGTACCCAGGAAAACTCCTGTACCATCCATGCCCCAATAAAGATAAAAATGGTCCGCAGGATAATTGCACCCAGAACCCCGTAAAGCAGAACCTGTTTCTGCAAAGCAGGTGGAATGGCAAATGCCGAGAAAATCATCAGCCAGACAAACACATTATCAATAGCCAATGATTTTTCCAGTAGATAACCGGTAAAGTATTCCATGGTTTTCTGGTTGGCAATTTCAATTCCGCTGTTCTGTTGCAGATAAAACCAGAGACCTGCACCAAAAATCACTGAAACGGTTACCCAGGCTGCACTCCACCACGCAGCCTGCTTCATAGGAACAGGCTGATCCTGATGCTGTCTGAAACCTAAAAAATCTACCAAAAGCATGACTGCAATTATGGCAAAAAATACCAGATACAATCCCATACTGCCGATTGATTCCATCACTATCTCCTCATCCGGCATACGGGCACAAAAAAACCTTGACCTGCTGCCAGATGTGTTTATTCATCTGTGTCAACATGATCAAGGTCTTGCCTACACCAGGGTTAGAACATCCTGATGCTCAGATACCGACTTTTTGCAAAGTGTATTGACGATATCTGACACGCAACCGAACGCGATAAAAAACTATCGGCTACGCTTGGAGGAGGCTACTCCCCTTGTCAAACTAAAATTCTGTCTCAAATAGAATGCTCTATTTGAATATGTGTAGAGTTGCACATTTTTTAACAAAGTGCAATTTAAAAAAATAACTCAAATCAACGGTAATTGTTGTCTGGATGTGGCATGTTAAAACAAATTGACAAGATTCATGAAGGAGAAAAGTATGGAAGTTCAGCATCATGAAAATGACCAGCGCGGTGCCTTTATTATTCCTGAAAATGGTGAACGCTTGGGCGAGCTGACTTATGTGTGGCAGGGTGAGGACAAATTTGCTATTGACCATACCTGGGTCAGTCCGGCAGCACGTGGCCGAGGCGTGGCACGCGAACTGCTTGATGCCGCAGTTGCTTATGCACGTGAGAAACAGGTCAAGATTATTCCAGTCTGCTCTTACGTGGCCACCATGTTTCAGCGTGAGAAAAGTTTTGCTGATGTGGCTGTCTGAGTCTTGTATCTGAACAGGTACTGCTGCTACAAGCAGTACCTGAGAGACTTTAAAGGATTATACAGTCGTGACCAATGGCAGTTTTAACTGAACACGACGGCGTAACCATGCACTCGGACGATAACGTGGATCACGGCTAATTGCAGACATACGGTCCAGAATAAGCAGAATTTTATCTGCTCCCAACTTGTCACCCCATTCAATCGGGCCATAAGGATAGCCCAGACCCAGACGTACTGCAGCGTTAATATCCTCAACACTGGCCACACCCTGCTGGGCAATGTCACAGCCCAGATTGACGATCATGGCCAGTACACGCTGTGCTACGAAGCCGGTACTTTCCTGAATCATGCTAAGTGAAGTGCCATCCAGATTAAAAATGGAATGTGCTGCTGTCTTATGTTTTGAGTCAGTGATGAGGGTTGGCATAAGACTACGATGTTTATTAAAACCGTATAGCAGGTCAATACACACTACCTGTTTCGGATTTACCTGATAGCGTAAGGCCGCAGTCGTTGCGTCTTCACCATAGCTGGCAATGAGCACTAAAGCCTGTTCAGAAGGCTCTGGACCTGTTTCTAGCGTTATGCCCTGCTGTTCCAGATAATCTTTTAAAATACTCTGGTCTTTTTCAAGGTCTGCTGCAATCCAGACGGTTGGATAATGATCCAGCTTTTCTACAAAAACTGCCGAGTCTTCACCCTGCTTTTCACCAGTCGTATAGTCATAAAAACCTTTACCGGTCTTTCTGCCCAGCTGTTTGGCTATATATCGCTGCCGGGTAATAACACTTGGACGATAACGGGCTTCTTCATAGTACTGATGATAAATTGACTCACTCACCGGATGGGAGACATCCATCCCGGTCAGGTCTACCAGTTCAAATGGACCCATTTTAAAACCGATACTATCACGGTAAATCCGGTCAAGCTCGGACACTGAAGCCACATTTTCAATCAGCATGGCATAGGCCTCACTGCCAAAGGCTCGGCCCGCATGATTAATGATAAAACCCGGGGTATCCTGTGCTTTAACCGGATGATGACCCATTTTGACAGAAAGCTGCATGAGTGCATCTACAATATCCTCACGGGTATTGAAGCCCTGAATGACTTCGACAACTTTCATCAGCGGTACAGGGTTGAAGAAATGGTAACCCACGATCTGTTCAGGACGCTTACAGCCAGCAGCAATTGCAGTAATAGATAAAGAAGAGGTGTTGGAAGCCAGAATAGTTTGTGTACCCACCAGGCTTTCCAGCTGCTGCATGAGCTGCTGCTTGACCTCAAGATTTTCAACAATTGCTTCAACAATCAGGTCACAGTTTTTGAGCTGTTCCAATTCGGTCGCTATACTAAGATGGCTCAAATCCTGATCGGCTTTTTCCTGACTGAATTTTCCTTTACTGGCCAGTGTATTTAAAGTCTTGCCGAGTTTTTCTCTGGCTTGCTCTGCAGCCCCCGCCTTGGCATCAAACAGTATTACATCGTGTCCAGATTGGATTGCAATCTGGGCAATACCTGCGCCCATAGTGCCTGTGCCAATAATTCCGATCTGCTGAATCTGAATACTCATGTTTCTATCCCTGAATTATTTACCCTGATAATTTGGTTTTCGTTTTTCAATAAAAGCCTGCATGCCTTCTTTCTGGTCTTCGGTATCAAAGAGTAACTGGAAGGATTTACGCTCTAGCGCCAGGCCCGCATGAAGAGGTACATCTTCGGCCATCAGCGCAACTTCTTTAATCTGTTCCAGCGCGACAGGAGGCAATTTAGCTATGGATTCAGCCATTTTGAGGGCAGCTGGAATCGCATTGTCTTCTTCAACTAACTGGGACACCAAGCCCATTTGTAAGGCTTCTTGAGCTGGAACCAGACAGCCAGTCAATATCATGCGCATGGCTTGGAATTTGCCTACCGCACGGAACAGACGCTGGGTACCACCTGCCCCTGGCATTACACCAACTTTTACCTCTGGTTGTCCAAATACCGCTGTCTGGCTGGCAATAATAATATCTGCATGCATGGCCAGCTCACAGCCTCCACCCAAAGCATAGCCATTGACTGCAGCAATGACCGGTTTTGGACAGCTGGCAATTGCATGCCAGTAACGCTCACTGCGACGTTGCATCATCTGAACTGCATGAGCATTTGCCAACTCTTTTAAATCTGCGCCTGCTGCAAAGTCCTGTTCTCCGCCTGTCAATACAATGGCACGAATTTCCGGGTCATCGCTGAGTTGATTAAAGATTTGTGCCAGCTGAATCCTCACTTGGGTATTTAAGGCATTTTTTGCTTCTGGACGGTGAATTTTAACTACAGCTACATAGGATTTTAAATATTCAACCTGAACGACCTGTTCCATTTTATCTCCATTGTTTCGTTATGCGGAAATATGTTTTATTAAAAATAAGTTTATTCTATAGCCAATGCAATGCTTTTTTAATAAAAACTTAGCTTAATAGGCATTCTTGGCTTCTTTGTAGTGTTTTAGGAAAAACACTTGAGCAGTTTATGGGAATATGATTTTATATTTCGTATTATGAAATAAAATTTTGGATTCATCTGAAGCTGGTTTATTTCATTAATATCCGACTCATATAAAAACTTAATTCAAGACAAAAGCTGCTGCAGTGACGCAATAGCAGAAACCATAAAGATAAGCCTCTACAGCCCAGGAGGAAAACTAGAAAAAATATTAGGAATTTGATGAGCCTGTTCTATCACCGGTATATCTAACTATATGACATCACTTCTAATCGCTGTTTAATACCCAAAACAATAATTTGCTGTAAGCAATAAAGATAATAAGGAAAATTTAATATGGAAAAGGTTTCACCTTTAATAATAGAAGAGGTTTCAGTACCACCTGCTAAAAAGGTCTGGATGACCGCATTTATATTTTCATTTCTGGTTTTACTGGTCGATGGCGCTGATATTGCATTTTTAGCCTATAGCCTGACCAGTCTTAAAGCCGAATTCGGATTGACCTCGATTCAGGTAGGTGCCTTGGGCAGCTGGTCATTGATTGGCAGTGCAGTAGGTGGCCTGATTGGCGGCTGGGCCTGTGACCGTTTTGGCCGGGTACGTATTATTGTGATTTATCTGGTAATTTCATCTGTTCTATCCTGTGCATTAGGTTTTGCAGACTCCTATTATCAGTTTGTTATTTTAAGAACGCTGGCTGCGGTCGGACTGGGTTCATTATACATTGCCTGTAATACCTTAATGTCAGAATATGTGCCTACCAAATACCGGACTACGGTACTTGCGGCGCTAATGACCGGTTTCACTATGGGATCTCTGGTGGCCACACTGTTAGCCGGCTGGATTATTCCGGCTTATGGCTGGCGAATGCTGTACTGGATTACTATCGTTCCCATCTTTCTCTCGGTTCTGATTCATTTTATGGTACCAGAGCCGGAATCCTGGAAAAAATCCATTGCCTTAAAGCTGAAGAAAGCCGAACAGCTGGCACAAACTATAAAAACCACCAATCCATATAAAGATATATTTAAAGAGAGAAAACACCGCAAGATGTTTTTACTCTGGTCATTAAGCGCGGGTGCATTACAGTTTGGTTATTACGGTATGAGTAACTGGTTACCATCTTATCTTGAGGCCGAAGTCGGCATCAAGTTTAAAGAGATGACCATGTATATGATCGGTACATTCCTGATCATGATCTTTGCCAAGGTTGTAGCAGGGATGGTCGCCGACCGTTGGGGACGCCGTGCAGTTTTTGCTTTTGGAACCATGGGTACGGCGCTGTTTATTCCTGTTCTGGTCTACCTTAATACACCTGCCAATATTTTATGGCTGATGTTGCTGTTCGGTTTTCTGTACGGTATGCCATTTGCTATTAATGCTACTTACATGACCGAAAGTTTTCCAACATCTATTCGTGGAACAGCGGTTGGCGGTGCATTTAATGTCGGGCGAATTGGAGCAATTTTTGCGCCTGTTACAATTGGTATTTTTGCTCAGAATGGCTCTATTGGAACCGGCCTTCTGGTAATGGGGGCTGCTTATTTTCTATGTGGCCTGATTCCGCTGTTATTTATTAAAGACCGCTTATATGATCCGCAAAAAGCTGATTAAAAAAGAATTCACAAAGCAAAAATCTACTTTTAATTAGATTTTTTATTAAAAATGCAAGACAAATTAACAGATTAAAAAGAATTTTTATAAATAAAAAACCATGATCAATAACCGATCAGATTCCATATAAGAAAAGGATCACAAGAATGAGAAAGACAGTAATCGCTACAGTAATTGGAACATTATTTAGTCCAACACTTCATGCGGCAGCATTTGACCGTACTGGCCAATCAATCTCCAGTTTTTTACAGCCGGGCAATTACTTTGAAGCCACTTTAACAGTCAGTGATACTACACTCAAGGGCCAGGAGGCTGGCACGACAAATACTGACCGTATGATTGATGATATTGCCAATACTGACTATCGGCCGGCGGCTGCATTCAAATTGCAGCTTGCACCACAATTTTCATTTGGCCTGATTTATGATCAGCCTTTTGCTTCAGACAGTGAATACTCAGGAAATAACAGTTTCACTGCTACTCCGCAGGATCAGGTGGTACTACCAGGAATTACAACTGGCAGTCTGGCTGAGGCTACAGATGGTCAGATACCTGAGGGGCAAACCCTGTCACAGGTAGATACACAGAATTTGAGCTGGATCATGGGCTATCAGCCCAATAAAAACTGGAATATTTATGCAGGGCCGGTTTATCAGACTTTTAAAAGCGATATTCAACTGCGGGGAGCCACTTACAGCTTATATAACGGTTATAACTTTCAGGCCAAGGAAACAGGAGATTGGGGCTGGCTTGCCGGCTTCGCCTACCAGATTCCTGAAAAGGCTATCAGGACTTCCTTAACTTACCGTTCTGCAATCACCCACAAGATTAATGCCAGCGAAGAAGCACCATTGATTGATATGCTGAGTACCCGGTCCGGACGAGATTATGTGGGCAATTATCTGCAACAGCTGGTAGCTCTTGGCCAGATTTCTCCAGAGCAGCAGGCTGCTATTAATGGTATCGTTGCCCGTTTACCTTCTGCAGGGAAATCTGGAACCACCAAATTTGAATCACCGGCTTCGCTTAATCTTGAGTTCCAGACTGGTTTACGGCCGGGCACTCTTCTGTTTGGTAATGTGCGCTGGGTAAACTGGGATGACTTCGCATTTCAACCTTACCGCTTTGGCGCAATATCTGAAATAGTTGGTGTGCTTTCTACGCCGAGCCGGCCGGAGGGATTTAATCTGGTGCGCTATTTTCATGACCAGTGGTCAGCGAATTTAGGTATTGGACAGCGTTTTAGCTCCAAATGGAATGGTTCTGCTTCTATAGGGTGGGATTCCGGTGCTGGAGAATATGTATCTACGGGCGGTCCAATAAAAGGTTATTACAATATTGGACTGGGCTTTCAATATAGCCCTGCCACGTCATATTTTATTTCTGGAGGAATGAAATATACCTGGCTTGGAGACGCCAAGGGGCAAGTCGGTGCACAGGCAGGAAGTCAATACTATGTCAGCGAATTTAAAGATAACCATTCTATCGGCTATGGATTGAAGATTGGTTATCGTTTCTAGTCAGCTAATGGCACAGCCGGTCTCATCCAATAGAACCAATAAGATGTACAGCTTATTTAAAGTAAATCCTAAGCCACTTGATTAGTAAAAATAAGACGACTGCTTTTCTGGGTATATTTAAAAATTTTAGCTAAAATTTAATTTCTTGATATGAAATTTTTTGTAATAGCTATTCTTATGCTTCACTGGATTTTCAAGATTTCTTAAATTATGATGGAATAAAACATAACTGAATTTCACAGTGCGAAATATTATTTACAAATAGATTGAGCCGTACAGATAGAAATTCAGACTACAAACCCGATAAGGATATGGCCGATGCCGAATTATATTGCACCGCTACGCGACATGAAATTTGTTCTCAATGATTTTTTAAACTTTGAACAGAGCTATCAACAATATCCGGCTGCCCAAGATAACTTTAGTGCAGAGATATTAGAGCAGTACTTGGAAGCTGCAGCAGATTTTTGCCAGAACGAACTTTTACCACTTAACCGTATTGGTGACCAGCAGGGCTGCAAGCTGGAAAATGGTGTAGTAACCACGCCAGACGGTTTTAAAGATGCCTATAAAAAATATGTCGAGCTGGGTTTTACTTCACTCACTGGCGATGAGCAGTATGGTGGGCAGGGCTTTCCTACCCTATTCCGTATTGCAATTTCAGAAATCATTACTTCAACCAACTGGGCTTGGGGCATGTACCCTGGACTCTCACATGGAGCCATGCGCACTATTGAACATCATGGTTCCGAACAGCAGAAGCAGCACTACCTTACCCGGCTGATTTCGGGGGAATGGACAGGTACTATGTGCCTGACCGAATCCCATGCGGGTTCTGATCTGGGTCTGATCCGGACCAAAGCAGTGCCCAATGCGGATGGCAGTTATGCTATCAGTGGTGAAAAAATCTTTATTTCTGCTGGGGAACATGACCTGGCTGAAAATATTATTCATATTGTACTGGCACGTTTACCAGATGCTCCTGCGGGTACCAAAGGAATCTCCCTGTTTATCGTACCTAAGTTTAATTTGGATTCGGACGGGAATATTGCCGAACGTAATGGCGTGGTGTGTAGTGCACTTGAACATAAAATGGGTATTCATGGAAATGCGACTTGTGTACTGAATTTTGATCAGGCTAAAGGCTTTCTGATTGGTCCGGAAAACCGGGGCCTAAACTGCATGTTTACCTTTATGAATTCGGCACGGATCGGCACTGCAATTCAGGGACTGGCTGCTTCTGAAGCTTCTTATCAGGGCGCACTGGCATATGCCAGAGAACGCCTGGCAATGCGCTCTCTGGCTGGACCCCAGCACCCAGAACTGCCGGCTGACCCGATAATTGTGCACCCGGCAGTACGCCAAATGCTATTAACTCAAAAAGTCTTTGCAGAAGGCTCGCGTGCCCTTGCCTATTACTTATCTACTTATGTCGATATGGCCGAGTTTTCAAATGATGAAGATGAAAAGAAACAGGCAGAAAACAAACTTGCCCTTTTAACCCCAATCGCCAAAGCATTCATGACCGAAATGGGGGTAGAGTCGGCCAAGTATGGGATGCAGATTTTTGGCGGACATGGTTATATCGCTGAACATGGAATGGAACAAATTGCTCGTGATGCACGGATCGCCTGTCTTTATGAAGGAACAACCGAAATTCAGGCAATTGACCTGCTGGCACGTAAGGTAATTGGTTCTAAAGGTAACCTGCTCAAAGCCCTGACCGATGAAATTCAGGAGTTTACTGCGCAGCATCAGCAGCACGATAAGTTCTCTGCTCAGGTGCAGCAGCTTGAGCAGCTAGTCAAGGAATGGTTAGAACTGACCAGAGACGTGGTGGATAAAATGCAGCAGAGACCAGAAGAAATTGGTGCCGCAGCAGTCGATTATCTTTATTTCTCCGGATACACCGTATTTGCCTATTTGTGGGCAAAAATGGCGATTGTAGCGGAAGATAAAATTGCTCAGGGCGATACAGATCCTTACTATCCGGCCAAGGTAGCTACGGCGCAGTTTTATTATAGCCGCATTCTAAACCGTACCTTAACCCATGCGGCAATGATCCGTTCTGGAATGGATACCCTATTTAAACTTAATCCGGAACAGTTCAAGTTTGATTAATGACTTTGACTCGACAGGTGTGTAATTCACACCTGTTTTTAAAATTCAAATATAAAGATCATTTTGAAGCTGCTCGCAATGAGCAGTAACCAGCTCCATGATAAGAGAGTGATTTAAAAATAATAATTCTGAATAGAAAACTGCTTTGATCTAAAGCGCACAATAAAGGATAGAGCAATGACAGAGAATGTCTGGTCAAATGAATATAAACAATGGAATATTGCCCCAACTATTCAACTACCTGCACGACATGTGACTTTACTGGATTTCTGGGAAAATAGTTTTCAAAAATTTAGCTCGCGTACTGCATTTATTTTTAAAGATAAAAAATTCTCTTTCGACGAGATTGAGCAATATAGCCGTAAATTTGCCAGCTTTTTACAACATCTTCAACTACCTCAAGGTAGCCGCATAGCAGTGATGATGCCGAATATCATTCAGTATCCGATTGTGTCACTGGCTGTCATCCGGGCCGGTTATATACTGGTCAATATCAATCCACTTTATACCGCACGTGAACTACAGCATCAGCTTCATGACGCAGGTGCCTCTGTACTGGTACTGCTCGACCAGTTTATGCCTGTCTACCAGCAGGTCAAAGATCAGCTTGCTATACAGCATGTAGTTATTACAGCTGCGCCAGATTTGCTGATTGATCCTACTGAAAAACCTGAAAGCCAGCAGGAAGCACAAATATTCAGTTTAAAAGATATTCTCTCTGAAACTTTACCGGAGGCCTATCTTCGTCCCAAGCTTGATCAAGAGGATACTGTAGTACTGCAATATACAGGTGGAACGACTGGAGTTTCTAAAGGTGCAGAGCTGACACATCGTAATATTATTGCCAATCTACTGCAAAATAATGCAGTATTTTGCAGTTATTTCGGTGACCGGGATGCCTATGCAGATGAAGTCACGATCTGTGCCCTTCCGCTGTATCATATTTTTGCCTTTACCGTGTGTTTATTGCACAGTACATTAAATAAAGGCTATGCCACGGTGCTGGTAGCCAATCCGCGCGATCTGTCTGATCTGGTGCATTGTTTTAAAACATATCAGCCTGCAGTTTTTCCAGCAGTAAATACCCTGTTCAATGCGCTTATTAATCATCAGGAGTTTAAAACACTCGACCATAGCCAGCTGCGCATCACTACAGGTGGCGGCATGACTGTACTCAAATCTACTGCGGATGCCTGGCAGAGAATTACCGGCTGCATGATCCGTGAAGGCTATGGTCTGTCTGAAACATCACCAGTGGCTACATTTAACCCTCCAGCATCCACTACATTCAGTGGTTCAATTGGCATTCCACTCCCGGCAACAGAAATCAAAATTCTGGATGATAGAGGCCAGGAAGTGGTACAAGGTGAAAAAGGCGAGATCGCTATACGGGGACCGCAAGTAATGAAAGGTTACTGGAATCTACCTGAAGAAACAGCAAAAGTTATGACAGTAGACGGGTTTTTCCGCAGTGGCGATATTGGCGTCATGGATGCAAAAGGCTATGTACGAATTATTGACCGTAAAAAAGATATGATTCTGGTTTCAGGTTTTAATGTCTTTCCCAATGAAATCGAGGCTGTATTATCACAGCATCCCAAAGTGCTGGAAGTTGCAGTGATTGGGGTAGCAGATGAAAAATCTGGGGAAGTACCAAAAGCTTTTATTGTCAAAAAAGAACAGTCTTTAACAGCAGAGGAAATCCAGTCTTATGCCCGAGAAAATTTAACCGGCTACAAACAGCCACGCTATATCGAATTTCTGCATGAACTGCCTAAATCAACGGTGGGCAAAATTCTGCGTAAGGCACTCAGGCAGGATACATCACTACAGTAGAGAGTCATAAAAAAGCGGGCGTTAACCCGCTTTTTCGATTTAGCTTTGTAATGCTGCCAGCAGTTTCTGATGCAGTCCGCCAAACCCGCCATTCGACATAATCACCACAGCATCACCCTCACCTGCTTCCTGAACTATACGCTGGATAATTTCATCCAGAGAGTGGCTCACCTGTGACTTATTCGGAGCAGCCTCGACTACAGGTTGCAGATCCCAGTCTAGGCCTTCTGGCTGATACCAGATTACCTCATCTGCCAGGCGGGCCGAGTGGGCCAGTCCGTCTTTATGGCTACCCATACGCATAGTATTTGAACGCGGTTCAATAACCGCCCAAAGGCGCCGTTCACCCAGACGTTTACGGGCACCATCCAGTGTCGTTTCAATTGCAGTGGGATGATGTGCAAAGTCATCATAAACTTCGATACCCCTGAGCGTACCCAGCAGCTCCATACGGCGTTTGACACCCCCAAAACTGGACAGTGCTTCACATGCCTGAACAATACTGACACCCACATGCTGTGCAGCAGCAATGGTAGCCAAAGCATTGGCAACACTATGCTGGCCTGTCATGGACCATTGAACTTCAGCAATAACCTTACCCTGCTCCAGCACCTTAAAATGGCTGCCATCTGCTTGAATTAGTTCTGCATAGAGTTCGGCTTGGGTATCGGTATCCAAACCGGTACGTATAACAGGTGTCCAGCAGCCCATTTCCAGTACTTCATCAATATGGGTTTCAGTAATAGGCGCAATAATCCGGCCAGTGCTTGGAATGGTGCGCACCAGATGATGAAACTGTTTTTGAATGGCAGCCAGATCATCAAAAATATCGGCATGGTCAAATTCGAGGTTATTCAGGATTGCTGTTTTAGGATGATAATGAACGAACTTGGAGCGTTTATCGAAGAAAGCTGAATCATATTCATCTGCCTCGACTACAAAGTACTTGCCCCCGCCCAGCCGTGCGCTCTGGCTAAATCCAAGGGGCACACCGCCAATTAGAAAACCGGGATTTAAACCGGCCTGATCCAGTACCCAGGCCAGCATGGTGGTGGTGGTGGTTTTACCATGAGTACCCGCGACACCGAGTACATGTTTACCCTGTAATACATGATCAGCCAGAAACTGTGGTCCCGAAATATAAGGAAGACCGGCATCTAGCATATATTCAACAGCATCAATTCCACGCTTCATGGCGTTGCCCACAATGACCAGATCAGGATGTGGCTGTAAATGGCTACGATCATAGCCCTGCATTAAGGTAATGCCCGCATTCTCAAGCTGTGTAGACATTGGCGGGTAGACACTCTGGTCTGAACCGGTCACAGTATGCCCAAGATCACGTGCCAGAAGTGCCAGTGATCCCATAAATGTGCCGCAAATACCTAAAATATGCAGATGCATAACTCACCCTCTCTACTACTTTTGACACATCACTTGATCTTATCGTGTTGTTGTCGTGATCGATTAAAATTGTCAGCAACGATAGCAAGGCTATTCATGAAAAGATAGTTGTTCTTGTAGTCGTTATAAGGCTTTCAGGGATTTTTTATCAGATCTGATTACTGTTGCCCCGCTATTAAATTATTACGATAAAAAATCTGGTTAAAATATTTGTCGAATTTTTCAAATAGATTAAAGTCTTTACTCTCCTGTACCGTCTTGTATAAATACCCATGAACCCAAACCTGTACCTGCCCTTGCTGTTATTGATTATTTCGAACTGCTTTATGACTCTGGCCTGGTATGGGCATTTAAAATTTTTACATGGTGTACCGTTATGGCAGGCTATTTTATTTGGCTGGCTGATTGCACTGCTTGAATACAGTTTTATGATTCCAGCAACCCGTCTTTTATCCCAGTGTGGATGGAGCCTGGGCCAAATGAAGATTACCCAAGAAGTGGTCACCTTACTGGTATTTGTTCCTTTCATGATTTTTCTGTTTAAGCAGCCGTTTAAGCTGGACTATTTATGGGCAGGTTTATGTCTGTTGGGCTGTGCTTATTTTGTCTTTCGCAGCCAGTAAGAATTTTTTAACTATTTTAATAAAGTTTCTCGGTTGCTTCCTGAAAAATCATAAAAAACAGCCAGCAGCTATAAGCTTAAATGGTCGTGAGCGCAAAAATCAGTCTATAATAGAGGGCTACTTATTCATTTAAAGCTTGGCTCTGGTCGAGATCTCTTTTTACCTAGTCTCTGGAACATTAGCAATGAATGCGGTCGCAACTGACGCTCAACCCCTAGTCGGAATTATCATGGGCTCCCAATCGGATTGGGCTACCCTCGAACATACTGCCAATATGCTCAAGCAGCTTGGTGTCCCTTTTGAAGCTGAAGTCGTCTCTGCACACCGTACTCCAGACCGTCTGTTTGAATACGCTGAAACAGCTCGCGATCGTGGGATTCAGGTCATTATTGCAGGAGCTGGTGGAGCTGCACATTTACCTGGAATGTGTGCAGCCAAAACCGATCTGCCTGTACTGGGTGTTCCGGTTAAGTCCTCAATTCTAAATGGTGTAGATTCCCTGTTGTCTATTGTACAAATGCCGGCAGGTATTGCAGTCGGTACCTTGGCCATTGGCCCTGCAGGTGCTGCCAATGCCGCTATTATGGCCGCCCAGATTCTGGGTTTGACCCGTCCCGAAATTGCAAAAAATGTAGCAGGCTTCCGTGAAGCGCAGACTGCAAAAGTTGCGGGTAATAATATTCCAGGTCAGGGTTAAGACAGGATCGATATCATGAATAAGACTATCGGTATTTTTGGTGGCGGCCAGCTCGGCCGCATGATGGCCCAAGCTGCCTTACCACTCAACATTCAATGTACGTTTTTTGAAGCCAACCATAACTGCCCTTCAGCAATATTGGGTCAGGTCTTTTCTGAGCATGACGCGCAGGGTCTGGAAAAATTTATTGAAAGTGCAGATGTATTTTCCCTCGAATTTGAAAATACGCCTCTCGCGGATGTTGATACTCTTTTGCAGAGCAAACAGCTTTATCCACCACGTCAAGCATTGGCTACTGCTCAGAACCGTCTGCTGGAGAAGGCACTGTTTGACCAGCTGGATATACCAGTAGCGCCGTATCGTGCAGTAGATTCTTTGTCGAGCCTACAGCAGGCTGTAACCGAGTTGGGTCTACCGATTGTACTGAAAACGGCAACTGGAGGTTATGATGGTAAAGGGCAATTTATACTGCGCGAGCAAGATCAGATTGAACAGGCTTGGGCTGAACTGGGTCCGGCCACATCTCTAATTGCAGAAAGCTTTGTAAAATTTTCCCGTGAAGTTTCAATTATTGCGGTACGTGGACAGAATGGTGAAGTTAAGAGCTGGCCATTAGCTGAAAATCATCATCATCATGGTATTTTGTCACATTCGATTATACCTGCACCGAATAGTGAGCAGTTACAGCCGGTTGCTCAGGATTATATTACCCGGCTGCTGAATCATCTGAACTATGTAGGTGTACTGACACTTGAGTTATTTGTGACAGAAGCCGGTCTGTATGCCAATGAAATGGCGCCAAGGGTACATAACTCGGGGCATTGGTCAATTGAAGGTGCAGTCTGTTCACAGTTTGAAAACCATATACGTGCTGTTGCAGGCCTACCGCTCGGTTCTACAGAAGTGCTTCGCCCTACGGTGATGGTCAATATTATTGGGCGATATCCTGATGCCGCACAGGTACTGGCTTTAAATGGTGCGCATCTGCATATGTATAACAAGGAAGAACGGCCGGGGCGTAAACTCGGTCATATTACCTTAATGCCAGTTAATCATGCAGAGCTGACAGAGCTATGCCGTCAGCTGACGAAAATATTGCCAGAGCCATTAGCCTTGACTCAAGATATGAACATTTAAACCTTAAACTGTTGCTAAAAAAAGCGGTCATTTTAGTGACCGCTTTTTTTATAGCTGTCATTACGGCATGATTGCGCCTCTTTTTTATTAGCTATGAATATCTTTAATTTTTTAAGTTTTATTTAATATCTGAATCGCGTCAGATTCTTCAATAGTTACTGAATTTATCAACTCAATATTCGACTGAAAAAAGTAGCTTCACATATAGAGTTTATGAAATTGGGAAATAATATTTAAATTTAGATTTATGAATTCATTTTATTGAATTTAAATTTTCTATTTTAAGTTTGAATTTAAAGTTTCATGCCGGTTGGCTTGTGGACAAATTTAAAATTAGAAAATAAATTTTGAATTTAAAACTAAAAAAATAGATTCAAAATTCATCTTGTTGAGCGTAACCATTCTTTAGCCAGTGCATTCGTATTGATAATTATCTATAAATTTAAAAGAGATTATTTGAATTCAAATTAATTTAAGATGGATTTTTAATTTGAATTTAAAACTATCTTTATAAATTTAAATGCTGAAGGGTTGTGGATAAAATTTTTAAATTTAAAATGAATTTAAAACAGGAAATTTTGAATTTAAATTTACGTTTCAAAACTTCCATTTTGACTTCAGAATGCTATGGTAAAAACAATAATTTAAATTCAAAGTGATAAGGATCTTATGCGCCACTTTGCTCTAATTTTTTCTACCGCTTTTTTGAGCGTGTCTCAGGTTAATGCTGAATTAATTATTAATGGTCAATCGAGTTCTACTTCGGTAACAGCAACATCTGCTATTTCAAATGCCTATAGTCCACAAAATAATTTTCAGGCATGTCTGGGCAACTTGCGTTCACAGGCTATATCTGCTGGAGTAAACGGAAGTACTTATGACCGTTATACCCAATCTTTAACACCTGATTATTCAGTAATCGACAAGCTAAATTATCAGCCAGAGTTTTCTACACCAATCTGGGATTATCTGTCGGGTCTGGTGGATGAAGAGCGAGTACAGGCAGGCCGAACAAAACTGGCACAGCATGCAGAGGTACTCAAGCGTGTTGAGGCAGCTTATGGTGTACCAGCCGAAACAGTAGTGGCAGTATGGGGGGTAGAGAGCAACTTCGGTGATATTTCAGGAAGTTATCCCTTGTTACAAGCGCTTGGAACATTAAGCTGTGAAGGCCGGCGCCAAAGTTATTTTCGTGGCGAGTTTTTTGCAGCCATGCGAATTTTACAACGTGGAGATTTACGTGAAGAGCAGTTAAAAGGTTCATGGGCAGGCGCTTTTGGCCATACCCAATTTATGCCTTCGACCTATGAGGAACTGGCGGTCGATTTCGATGGAGATGGCCGGCGTGATTTAGTCTCAAGTACTACAGATGCCTTAGCTTCTACAGCAAACTTTCTAAAAAAACGCGGCTGGCAAACCGGTATGCCTTGGGGATTTGAAGTCAAACTTCCTTCAGGTTTTTCTGCACAGGGAGAAGGGCGGCGTAATAAAAAAGCTTTAAACAGCTGGGTAAATCGCGGATTAACTCGTGCTGATGGTACTGCACTGGTTCAGGGAAATCTTTCAGGTTCTACACCAGCAGGTTTAATGATGCCGGCAGGTGAAAATGGACCGGCTTTTCTAGTATTTAAAAATTTTGATGCGATTTATAGTTATAACGCGGCAGAAAGTTATGGGTTGGCGATTGCCCATTTGTCGGACCGTTTACAAGGACAGGGACCTTTTTTGACGGCCTGGCCAACCGATGATGCCGGGACATCACGTGCGGAGCGGCGTGAAATTCAACAGTTTTTATTAAAAAAGGGTTATGACATCGGGGCAGTAGATGGACTGATCGGTGATAAAACCCGGCAGGCCATTCGTCAGGAACAGCAGCGTTTAGGATTAAATCCAACCGGACGGGCAGGGCAGCAAATTTTACGCGCTCTTCGTGCTGAATATATTATGCAGTAAAATCTAAAATTAAAGCAGCGAAGTATTTCGCTGCTTTTCATGAATATAAAAGTCGGAAAGTAATTTAAATTATTTCATCATCTTCGTCTGGTGTAATCATCGCCTCTAGCAAGTCCATAATAACGGCGGTAACATCTTGGCAAACTTCATGGTCATTTAAAATTTCAGATGCAGTGATGGTAATTTCAGTATCACTTGGTAAAAGTTTTTGTTCTTCTTCAATGAGCTGTTCAATAGGTAACAAGGTCTGCTTGATAGAGAAATGTAAAATATCATTAAATTCAATATTTTCATCTTCAAGTTCAATCGCACAATCATTTAAGTAGGGGAGCAGTACTGAATAAAGATAGGGCTTTAAGTCTGTAATATTAAATAGCTCAATATCGCGTGATTGCTCAATAGTGCTGATATGATCATTTGCTTCAATCAGAATATGATAGTAACTCACCTGAATATCCATCTTTGTTCCCCTCTAGCTGTCTTAACCATATCATGAAAATGATCTGTAACTAGACAGGGTAATATCCATACATAATATTGCAAGGCTTTTTACCGGAAAACCCTAAAACTATAAACAAGAAAAAACCGCGCCTGAGCGCGGTTTTTTTGAAAGTTAAAGTGAAAAATTATTTTTTATCATCTTTAACTTCAGTAAATTCAGCATCAACGACACCGTCATCAGCTTTTTGTTGCTGACCAGCATCACCACCCTGGAAAGCATTCGGATCAAAGCCTTGCGCACCACCCTGAGCACCTTGAGCGGCTTCATAAGCACGCTGGGTGATTGGCATAATGGTGTTTTGTAATGCTTCAGTTTTTGCCTTAATAGCGTCAACATCATTTTCTTTAGTTGCAGCTTCAAGTTCAGAAACTGCTGTTTCAACGGCAGTTTTTTCATCAGCAGTTACTTGCTCGCCCAGATCTTTTACTGCTTTTTGTGCAGAAGAGATCAGTGCATCCGCTTCATTACGTGCTTTCGCCAGTTCTTCAAACTTGCGATCTTCTTCCGCATTCGCTTCCGCATCTTTAATCATTGCTTCAATTTCAGCATCAGACAAACCTGAGTTTGCTTTAATCTGGATCGATTGCTCTTTACCAGTACTCTTGTCTTTTGCAGAAACTTTCAGGATACCGTCAGCGTTAATGTCAAATGACACTTCAATTTGCGGTACGCCACGTGGAGCAGGTGGGATATCGCCTAACTGGAAGTTACCCAACAATTTATTTTGTTGAGCCATTTTTCGTTCACCTTGGTAAACCGAAATATCTACTGCAGGCTGGTTATCTGCCGCTGTAGAGAACACTTGTGATTTCTTCGCAGGAATCGTCGTGTTTTTCTCGATAATTGGAGTCAACACGCCGCCCATAGTTTCAATACCCAGTGTTAACGGGGTTACATCCAGCAGTAGTACGTCGTTCTTGTCACCAGACAATACAGCACCTTGAATCGCAGCACCAATTGCAACTGCTTCATCCGGGTTTACGTCTTTACGTGGCTCTTTACCAAAGAATTCTTGTACCTTTTGTTGTACAAGCGGCATACGAGACTGACCACCAACCAAAATGACGTCAGAGATGTCAGAAGTTGAAAGCCCAGCATCTTTAAGCGCAATACGGCAAGGCTCAATGGTACGCGCCACTAAATCAGCAACCAAACCTTCAAGTTTCGCACGTGTTACATTGATCACTAAGTGTTTAGGACCAGTTGCATCAGCGGTGATATATGGAAGGTTGATTTCAGTTGCATTTGATGAAGAAAGCTCGATTTTTGCTTTTTCAGCAGCTTCTTTCAAACGTTGTAACGCAAGTGGATCATTTTTCAAGTTCACACTTTGTTCTTTCTTGAATTCTTCAACCAGAAATTCAATTAACGCGTTATCAAAGTCTTCACCACCAAGGAAAGTATCACCATTGGTTGATAACACTTCGATTTGCTGGTCGCCATCAAGGTCTGCGATTTCAATGATTGATACGTCAAAAGTACCACCACCTAAGTCATAAACTGCAACTTTACGGTCGCCTTCTTTTTTATCCATACCGAACGCAAGTGCAGCAGCAGTAGGTTCGTTAATGATACGTTTAACGTCTAGACCAGCGATTTTACCCGCATCTTTAGTTGCCTGACGCTGTGCATCGTTAAAATAAGCAGGCACAGTAATAACCGCTTCAGTTACGGTTTCACCTAAATAGTCTTCTGCAGTTTTCTTCATCTTTTTCAAGATTTCAGCAGAGATCTGTTGAGGTGCCAATTTTTTATCGTTAACTTCAACCCAAGCATCGCCATTGTCTGCTTTGATGATTTTGTAAGGTACAAGACCGATGTCTTTTTGTACCGCTTGATCTTCATAACGACGACCGATCAAACGCTTGATTGCGAATAATGTATTTTTCGGGTTGGTTACTGCTTGGCGTTTCGCGCTTTGACCAACCAGAATTTCGCCATCTTTATAGGCAATAATGGATGGGGTAGTGCGTGCGCCTTCCGCATTTTCGATTACTTTAACTTTATCGCCTTCAAGTACAGCAACACATGAGTTGGTTGTACCCAAGTCAATACCAATAATTTTAGCCATCTGACATATTCCTCAGTAATTTTTACAATCTTATGTTTGTTATCCGATATGAGAGTCTTTCAAAAATTTTCAAGTAAATTAGCTAAAAATTTTTAAAAACTCCCGCATTTAGAAGGCTTATTGCCCTACCATGACCATTGCAGGCCGTAACAGACGACCGGATAGGGTATAGCCTTTTTGCAAAACTGTACCTATTTCACCAGACTTGGCATTTGGATCAATACCCACCGCCTGATGCAGATCAGCATTAAAACCATTTGCCGTATCCACAACTACCACGCCCGCTTTTTCAAGCGTAGTCAGTAACCCTTTTAATGTGAGTTCTACACCTTCCGATAAAGGAGTTTGTTCTTCACCAGTGGCTTGCAGCGCACGTTCAAGGTTATCTACTGTCTCAAGCAGGTTTTTCGCAAATTTCTCTAGAGCAAATTTTTTCGCAGTCTCAGCTTCACGCTCAAGACGCTCTTTTACTTTTTCACTCTCATAAATGGCATTCGCCGCACGAGCTTTTTCAAGTTTCAGGCTTTCTTCAAGCTTGGTAACTTGTGCTTTTAAATCTTCAGAATCTGTTTCTAAATGCCCTGAACCGCTTTCAGCCTGAGTCTGTTGGTCATGTGCTTCTAATTGCTCTTCTTGAGGATTTTGAGCCTGCTCATTTTGCTCATTCGCCATTGCTGATCTCCGTTTAAATGGGTTTTTAAACATGTACAGTCCTTATTTGGCCTCAGTACTAACTGCGTTACTTCTGAACTGCCATGATTGCTCATTCATTAATACTGTTGAAGTCGGGGCTAGATGAAAAAAATCAAGCAGAAACCCATATAAATATAAGGTTTTTTATTCCTTCTATATATAAAAGGTCATTTTTCTAAAAATTATCGGAAAATAAAATCGCTAAACCCCCTATAACAGGATGCTATAGAGGTATTTTTTCTTAAAACGGGCATAATTCTTAAATCATCTTCTTCAATTACAATGTAAAGCTTTTATAACGGTGTATAAGAGTTGTATAGCTGAATTATTATTAAAAATGAAAATTCCATCCTTTATGTAAACTAAAATCTTTATAAACTGAATAATTTAAATAATTCTCATTTGCTAATCCTAAAGATGTGCTTATTTATTTTACTCTGTAACAGTTTAATAAAAGATTTCAGAAGCTGTACCTGTCTTATTCAAAACACCAACCAATTGTATGCAGGACAATGAAAAGCTTTTGTTCATTATGATTTTCGCAAAGCAGTGTCTAGGCTTTGTGTATTTGATGTTTTTTTAAGGAAGGAAATGATGAAAAAATTAGGTTTAATTTCACTGGTGCTGGCAGGTGTTTCTTTTGCAGCTGTAGGCTGTGCGACCAATGATGGTATGACTCATCCTGAAACTGCACAAAGCCAGTCTGCTGTACAGTCTGAGACTGACACTTCATTAGTAAGTGCTCAAGCGTCTACAGATATTAGCGCACAAGGTGAAGTTGCGGCTCAAGCTGATCCTGCAGCTCAACAAATCGAAGCAGCACAGGCAGCTCCTGCTGAGCAGCCAGCAGCTATGACTGATGCTACAGCACAGTAAGAACTAATCCTCCAGGAAAGGATACAATGAAGAGGAGCCATCTCTTGATTGTTTAATTGTTGAGGAAACAATTGGAAATAGATAATAGACCTGAGATCTGTTATCTATTTTTGTCTAAACAGTCATTATTAATAAAAATGTAAAAACTCAATAAGAAAGATGAACTGTTGATTTAGAATTATAGATAAGAAAGTAATCCAGGTGTTTAGCTTAATATTTTAAGTTAACTATAGAGATATTGTTGTTAAGCTGACGGCTGACTTGTTTGGTAGAAATATCTGGCATGATATAAATAGAAAAGACAGTTAAAGTCTTAGACTGCTCTATAATTTTGAGTTTATTTTAAAGAATAACTGCTATGTCAAACTATGTAGGTTATAGCTAGAGTAAAAGATAAAAGAAAGCCCGGTTAAAACCAGGCTTAGTCTAGAGGGGGTAAGAAAAAGAGATTAGTCTCTATCCCATTTCCGATATTCACGCTCGCGTTCACGCTGACGTTTTTCCCATTCCTTGTGATCTTTCTTCCATTCTTTACTATTTTCTCTGCGCTGTTCATACAGTTTTTTACGCTGCTCCATACGCTTACGTTCCCATTCACGCTGATCATAACGCTGCTGGTCATAGCGTTGATCTCGGTCATACCGGTGATCACGATCATAACGCCGGTCCTGATCATAGCGGCCATCATATTGATAGTCATCCGGATAAACCGCACAACCACTTGCTAATACTGCTGTCGCAAGCGAAAGTCCTAATAATTTATTTAACATGCTGCTGTTCCTTTCTACTCTTGCCGTCCAGTGGTAAAAAACATCCTGAAAACTATTGCTTAATGTCAATGACAGTTTATAGAAATAAGAATAGCGTATTCAGCTTGTTGGATTTGTATACACACTAGTTGTTTTATATACCAGTATAGTCAAATGACAGTTAATCATGTAGAAAGTATGAAGAAATAAATAAGGAGAAAATGGCATGGCAGTTTCTAACTTGGCAATACAACAATTATTAAAAAAAACTCAAGGTCCCGCAGCACGTGCACTCGATAAATTGCCTGATCTTGCCAAAGAATCAATTGCCAAGGCATTGGGTTATAGCTATATCTATCCGCAGCTCGATCCTCTGGTCAAATGTTTGATGGCCATACAGCATAAGCAGGGTAAGTTTGGTTTAATTACAGATCAGCCCTTAAAAGATCGAGAAGGCTTTGAAAAACAGATTGCAGAGCTAACCGCAAAGAAAACTCCTATCAAACATGTAGAGGACATCCGGCTACCTTTACAAAGTGGCACGATTACAGCCCGGCATTATCATCCTGATCCACAGAAAAAATTACCTTTAATCATGTTTTATCATGGAGGAGGGTTTGTGATTGGTAGCTTGAATACACATGATGAAGTTTGTCGTCTGATTGCCAAATATGCCAATACTCAGGTGATCAGTATAGATTATCCACTTGCACCTGAGGTTGGTCCAAAACAGATAATTCAGTGCTGTGAGGATGCGCTCGCATGGGCCTATCAGAACCGTAAGCAGCTTAAGATTTATAAAAACCGTATTGCAGTCGCAGGGGACAGTGCCGGTGCCAATATCAGTGCAGTAGTTGCACAGCGTACAGTGAATAAGGCTTATAAACCTTCTGCGCAGTTATTAATTTACCCGGTAGTAGACTTCAAGAGCCGTCACCCTTCTTTTTATAACTATAATGAAGGATTAGTACTGACCAAAGATGACGTGGACCGCGTTACAGAGTTTTATGCTATTCGTCATCATATCGAATTGGATGACCCGATGATTTCGCCTACTTATGGTGAGTTAAAACATCTGCCGCCAACTTTTATTTTAACTGCCGGGCATGATGTTCTACACGATGAAGGAAAGATTTATAGCCATAAGCTGCGTCAGCAGGGCGTAAAGGTCCGCTATCAGGAATTTGAAGACCAGGCTCATGGTTTTGTTAATCTGACTTTGGTATCTGGAAAAGCCAAAAAATATACAATTCAAATTGCCAAGGATTTCCGTAAATTCTGGAATAAAGCAGCATAACTGCTATCAAGGTTTCTTATATTTCTAAAGCTCATTTAGATGAAGTATTTTAGGTTCCACGTGAAACAAAAAATATCAAGTGATCTGAGCTTTAGGAAATATTAAGTCAAACGCAGGTACGTATAGACCTTTTAGAAAAATTGCCTGGGAAAAGTCCGGAAACAGGCAGCCAGTATTTTTCCAGTGTGCCTGATATATTACATTTAAGGAACCTTTAAATTCAGGACGGAAACGGTAATGCCGTTGTCCATCAAACTGATCAATCTGCATCAACTGTTTAGGTAGATATTTAGAGTTGACTGGTACACTTTTAAAGTAAGGTGAAAAACCAATATGCAGAGACATTTCATGTTCAGAAGATGCAATATGGCAAAAGAGTTGATTCTGCTGTCGTCGCCATTCAAAACGTGCCAGTTCTTTAGGAATGCCCCATAACTTACGGCCGTGTATTACAGACTCTGTAGTTGAGACATAAATTTTTGGAATAGTAGAAAGTATACGTTGTGTCATTAAAGGATGATCAAGAATCAATAATTCATCATAAGGTTGTATAGGAGTATCCTGATAGCGTACCAATATGACTTGGACGAAGCGCCCTGTAGAAGAGTAGGACAAACCAAAATGGCGAAATTTTTTCAGAAACTGCGGAGTAAGCCAGTAATTTAAAATAAAGCCTTCTCCTTGCAAGTTCCAAGGCGGTAACTGTAAGTTATGCGGATCAGTATGATTTATTCTTGTCATAACACATACTCAAAATAATTACTTTTCTGCTGATTAATAAATTATGAAAGCTTAATATAGCTAAATCTAAAAGCTCTAGAAAATAGTGTGGGTAAATAAATGTTAAAACAGATAATCGTGGGTATGAGCGCAGGTTTTTTGAGTATCTCGGTATGGGCTGCCAACAGTGCCATGCAAATAAAAACATCTTTGGGTAATATCGAAATAGAATTATTTAACGATAAAGCGCCTGTGTCAGTTAAAAATTTTGAAAGCTATGTAAAGAGTAATTTCTACAATGGTACCATTTTCCATCGGGTCATTCCTGGCTTCATGATTCAGGGTGGAGGGTTTGATGCACATATGAAACAGAAACCTACAAATGCCCCTATACGTAATGAAGCAGGTAATGGTTTAAAAAATACCCGGGGTACTTTAGCAATGGCACGTACCAATGATCCAAACTCAGCTACCAGTCAATTTTTTATAAATATTGCTAATAATGACTTTTTAAATAGAAATATAATGAATGACGGATACGCAGTATTTGGCCGGGTTACTCAAGGAATGGAAATAGTCGATAAAATCGGTGCTGTACCGACAGGTAACAATGGCCCATACCAAAATGTTCCAGTTCAACCAGTTAAAATTTTAGAGATAAAAACAAAAGTAAACAAGACTGATAAATAAATACTCATTTAAGTGGGAATATTTAACTTATATTTCTATTTTAAAATTAATAAGTTATAGGGTAGCTATACTAATAAAAAGTTAAATAAAATGTATATTTTTAGAACACTTGTAAAAACAGCAGCTTAAAAGTGCTTGCCATAGCTCATTTTTGCCCTATAATGAGCTCATCCCGACGCGATTAAGACAA
>NZ_DBUF01000011.1:0-16016 GCF_002307755.1 Acinetobacter sp. UBA1297 | reverse complement strand
TGTACAGCTCCCGTAACTTTGGCCCGGCCATGCACAAGTTTGGCCAGTGGATTGGCGGTGCCTTTAACTTTATTGACCAGAATGTGTTTAAGGTTCCGTTTACCCTGCATGATCTGCTGCCCGACTTCAAGGCCCTGCAAACTGTAGAGGCAGAAAGCTTCAAGCCGAACTATCCGAAACCGGATGGCAAGCTGACCTTTGACCGTCTGTCTTCCGTCTTTGTATCCAACACGGTACATGAGGAAAACCAGCCGTCTCACCTCAAGCTGGCTGATGCGTCTATTCCGGTTGAGGTCAACCTGCCGAAATATGACGAGCCGGCACAGCGTTACTGTCCGGCCGGGGTTTATGAGATTGTTCAGGAAGAGACTGGACCACGGTTCCAGATCAATGCAGCGAACTGTGTGCACTGCAAGACCTGTGACATCAAGGACCCTTCACAAAACATCACATGGGTAACACCGGAAGGTGGTGGTGGTCCTAACTACCCAAATATGTAGCAGCTATTTTAGCTCTTCATTTATTATTTTTTAGGTAAATAAGCCCTCTAGAGGGCTTATTTAAATTAAAGCATCTGCAAGGGCATACTTACAGAGCCCTGTTTAACCAGCTATATCAGATTTTTAATCTTTATACTTTGTAGCTCTTTAATTTATGTTTAATGCTTAATTTAAAATTACCAACCAGCTTTTAGATTCTCTGCAGTTTTCTCGTTCTGAGTTATAAGCTGTGCTCGTGCAAAAAAATAAGATTAATTCTTTTTTTAAATTAAATAAAATCATATGCTTGATTTACTAAAAACTATTTTATTTAAATACGGCGCACAAGGGATGCGAATAGAACAATGTCATTCTGATTGATATTTACTTATCCTATTTTCTATCATCTATAAAAGAAAAATGGCAGGGTTCAGTTATCTCCCTTCCTCTATTCACTGCTTATCTAAACAATAAGTATTAATTGCAATGTGTAATGGCAACCAAGTTATAAGTTCATAAGATGTAAACCAGCGTTTAGCCAGTTTTTTACTTTTTTCTTTTATTTACTTTCTATAGTCTGGATAAATTTTAAAACTACAGGCAGCTTGGTTACTACAATCATTCAATTAATAAAGGTAATAAGACTCTAATATAACCACTTTTTCTCAAAAAAATCGACATTTTCAGCTTGGTTTACAAATTCGGTATCAAATTGTGCTTTTAATTTCTGTTAGCAGAAGCTCTACTTGACCTAATAAAAATAACTATTTTGGCACAGTGCTTTCACTATTAATTTTTATGATTAGTAACTAATCATTATACACTTTTTATGGAAAACTTTAAATTAATTTAGTGGCCTGATAAAATTTGATCTTTAAAATTAAAAACCCGCTCATTTGAGCGGGCGTGTATTCAATTGCGCTGATTACACAAGATTTGCCTATTTAACAGACATTTCTATAATAAGATAGATGATGTTTTATTTATATACCTAAAAATAAATAACAGATTTGAATCTATTTACCTTCTAAATCATTTAAATATATATTTAATATTAAAAAAGCTTATTAGATTTAGCCTGTTAGCTTAGATATAACTCATTTCAAGACTTCAATGGCCTATCATACTTTTCAGAATATGATCTTTATCAATAAAATGATGTTTTAAAGCTGCAAGTATGTGCCCGGCGACTAATAAACCTGCTCCCCAAGATAAATAGATATGTAAAGGCTTTACTATTGCAAGTACCTCCTGATTTGGCTGAATAAGCGTCGGTAAATTGAATAAATACAATACAGGAGCAGGATATCCAGCGGACCAGCTAAATAAACAGCCTGTAACAGGCAAAGCAATCAAGACAAGATATAAACCTAAATGTCCAGCATGAGCCGCTTTTTTCATCATGGGAGACATACTTGCTGGAAGCTCAGGTACGGGATGCGTATAGCGCCATAATATACGGATTACTAAAAGAAAAATAAGTATGGTCGCTATATTTTTATGAAGAGTAATAATATCACCCTTAAAACTTCCATTAATTTCATAAGTTAAAAAATTTCCACTATAAAAACCTATAAGCCAAGCTGTAAGAAAAATAAATGCCATCACCCAATGCAGGATTTGAGCTGTACGGGTATAATAAAGTGACGAATTCGTCATAAATATTCCTGAAGTTATTTTAAGCTGTTATAAAAAATAGACAGAGAAGCATTTTTTCTGTCTATAGCCTGTTTTATTGAATTTTAATTATATTCTTGGCTGGATTAAACGAGAGTAAATAAAACACATCGTTTCGAAATTGAAATGCTTATCCTCTACATGAAGTTAAAATGACCAATGGTGAGATATTATTTATTATTCTAAATAATTATCTTTATTTAATTATTAAATAGTCCAAGCTAAGAATACCGGCTCCTATAATTATCCAACTCAAAATCACCAGCCATTGAAAGTGTTTCTATAAGTCTAGCAACTCATATGGAAATGCATGAAATAACCCAACACTTCATAAAATGAATATCTTTAAACCTATACAGTAAACATTTCTAGAAAAAAGCTTAGCCCAGTGTTCAGCTGGGTATATGAGAATAATCAAAAGTAATAGATTGTTTATTCATTTAGAAAACCTATAAAATTCACTATAATTAGTTAACCAGTAATTTCCCAGCTATGAATAAAAAATAAGCTATGAGTGCAGAAGTAACAAGAAAAGCAGGATCAAATGCAGAGGGCTGATCAGATATTTTTTGATCAAGAGGTCTAAAATGAAAATTTTAAACTTTTTATAAACTCATCTAGATTGATTATTTTATTTTTATAAAGTTTAGTGTTCTTTAGCAAAAACAATAAAAATATTAATTCACCTGACTTACACTTTTAATGTGAAAAGATGCATAAGCTTACTTGAACATTAACTCTTTCACTTACAAGCTAATTCTGAACTTTCTATTTAAATTAATACTAGCGTTTACTCAGGATAAATTTATGAAAATTCTTATGGTTTTGACATCTCATAGTGCTTTAGGTAATACAGGTAAAAAAACTGGTTTCTGGTTAGAAGAATTTGCAGCTCCTTATTATGTCTTTAAAGATGCTGGAGCAGACATTACGCTCGCTTCACCAGCAGGCGGTCAACCTCCTTTAGACCCAAAAAGTGATGAGCCAGATGCACAAACTGAAGCCACTCAGCGTTTTAAAGCAGATCAGGAAGCACAACAGGCTCTGGCAAATACACATATTCTGGCGGAAGTACAACCTGACCAGTTTGATGCAGTCTTTTATCCAGGTGGTCATGGCCCACTCTGGGACCTGAGCAATGATCAGAATTCCTTAAATATTCTGCAGTATTTTGATCAGGCACAAAAACCAATGGCTTTAGTCTGTCATGCTCCAGCTGTGCTTAAAAATTTGACTTCAAATGGTCAAAGCTTTGTAAAAGGTAAAAAAGTGACGGGATTTTCAAATAGTGAAGAAGATGCTATAGGCTTAACTGAGGTCGTACCCTTCCTTATAGAAGATGAGTTTAAAGCTCAGGGTGCGTTATATGAAAAAGGTCCAGACTGGCAATCTTTTGTGCTGGTTGAGGGGCAACTCATTACTGGACAAAATCCGGGTAGTTCTGAAGAAGCTGCTGTAAAATTAGTAGAGTTGTTAAAACTAGAGAAAGCTTAAAACAACTTAGGCTATTTAGATATCAAAATAATTCTAGCTGTTCAAGTATTAGCTAGAATTTATATAATTTAGTATCGAAATCAAAAAAGTTGTCATAGCTATTTTCTTAGATTAGCTTTATTAATAAGCAGGCTAAGCTTGAAAGAAACTGAGCAATTCTATATATAAATAATATTATTATTCAAATTCACTTAAAACTTTTTCTGCAAACCACCGTGGGACTTCCAGTAATTCTGGATTAACACGAAGTTTTTCCGCATTTTCTACTTCTGCAATAAATGCAGCTTTTTGCCCATTTGAAGAATTATCAAAAATATAGGTGCGGTCTGAAGCTTCTATAGCCTGCATCAGCAGATCCATACTCCGGTAGTAACGCTCACGGATTTTAATTTCAGGCACTGGATGCCCACCTTGGCTTACGCGATATTCAACTCTGGCAATATTAATATCAGGGTCAATTGTTGAGACATAATAAAGATAAGTGCGAAAACCCTGTTTTTGAGCTTCACGCAAGAACTCGATCTTACTGATATGTGACATGACTGTTTCAAAAGTAAAGCTTACTTTGAGTTCGATAAACTTTAAACGTATGAAGTCGATAATACGTGCAGCCAGGTAAGAGTTCACCTCATCTAGCTGGAAGATAATACTTTCATCTGGCTCTATAATTGGAGAGGTACTAAGTAAGGGCCCGTTTTTACGCTTTTTAGTCTGTAAAAACTCAATAAGCTCTACTGCTTTTAAAGCCTGATGATAGCTCTTGAGATTGCATCGACAGGTTTCTTTAAGCTCTTTTTCCAGCTCATCTGCATTTAAATAAGCCCCAATATAATGGGGCAATAAATATTCTTTAATCGTACTTTTACCGGAACCATTTGGACCGGCAAACATTCTGATTCTAGGTTGAGGCATATTTAAATAGCCGTTTCCTGTTTTTTACGACGTTTCATTACCTGACGCTGCTGCGGCTGTATAGACTGATATGCATGTCCAGTATCTTTTAGAAAGACTTTTTCACCATCTGGCAAGTGTTTAACCAGTTTATGCTGCTCTGTATAAACGACTTCAGAAGAAGCACATGCCTGTTCAAATGCATGCCGAAATGCCTGTACTGCAAGTTTAGGAATCATTGCTTCCTCATGCATGGACATATTCATCATTGTAAGTGCTGACATTGATTCACCTCTGCGCCAATCTGTACGCATTTAGTTCATCTTATCACAAAGCTGAATTTTGTCTATTTTTACAGCTCACCATTTTAAATCTTATCTATTTATAGATGAATCAGTTGCCGGTTATCCTCAATAATATTTAACCATGCCCGAGTGGCAGCTGACATACTCACAGTAGAGTTCCAAGCCATGCTTAAAGTCCAGTTTAAAGAGGGCTCTTGTAAAATAGATATATTAAATTTGGCAGGATCAAGCTTATTACAATAAAGCTCAGGTAATAACGCGACACCCATACCTGACTCGACCATCTTCGCAATAAAATCCCACTGGCTACTTTTACAGATTACATGAGGTACGAAACCTGCCTGATGTGCAGCTTCAGTAATCATATTATTTAAACTAAAACTGTCATCGTAAAAAAGGAAATCTTCGGTTTTAAGCTCTGCAAGACTGACTGTAGTTCTGCCCTTCCATATCGAGTTGCTCACGGAGAGTAAGCATAAGGAAGAATTAACCACTGGAATTGAATTAAATACCGGTTTCAATTTACCTAACAATATACCGACATCAACTGTTTTAGCTAAAATTGCCTGTTCTATACCATTTGCACCTACTTCTAGAAAATTCAGCTCAATTTCTGGATATTTTTGATGAAACAATGCAATAAGTGAGCTGAACAATACAGACCCTAAAGGCGGCAAGCCAAGAGTCAGCTTACCTTTCTGTAAAGATTGGATCTGCTGAATAGTATCAGTTATTTTTTTCTGTTCATCCAAAATAATTAAAGCATGCTGATAAATCTGCTCTCCAAGATACGTTAGTCTGATGTCACGTTTGCGGCCGGCTTTACCCTTCTTGAATAGCTCGCAGCCTAATTCGCTTTCAAGTTGACCAATCGCTTTACTTACCGCAGGCTGAGTAAGAAAAAGCCGTTCAGCTGCCTGACTAAATCCTTTAGAACGCACAATTTCAACAAAAATTTTTAAAGCTTTAAACTCCATAAATAAATTATTCCAAATAGATATAATCATTTTTATATTATTCATAATTTAATATAAAAATTGTATTTAAAATAGCGTAGAGCTTTTATTTTTTATTTAAATTATGGATACTATCACGCGGTTACGGCTTTTCTATTCCTTAAAATTACTCATCCAGGTTGGACTGTTATTTGTATTTTGGGGTATAGGATACTTACTTCAAAAGTTATTAAATTTACCGATCTCTGCAGCGGTGCTCGGGCTGATAATTACTCTGCTGGCTCTAGCAAGTGGAGTATTTAAACTTGAATGGATTAAAAAAGGTTCGGATTTTATTTTAAATGAACTGGTCCTGTTCTTTATTCCCTGTGTTATTGGCGTGATGAATTATAAGACACTCTTGCTTAATCAGGGGTGGCAGTTAATTGTAAGCGTCATATTAGGTACTATTTGCGTTATGATAGTTACCGCCTACAGTATTTATCTAGGCTTTAAATTTGAACATTATTTAAAAGCTAAAAGACAAGTGCCAACTGATCATGCTGGAGAAAAAGCATGAGTACTACAGTTCTGGCTTATTTACTATTATTGCTGACCTTAGTCAGTTATTACTTTGCTAAAAGACTGTATCAGCAGTTTCCTTATTTACTATTATCTCCAGCTTTTTTTGTACCAATCGTACTGGTCACTGGAATGGTTTATTTTCATATTCCTTATGCAACCTATATGCAGGAGAGTCACTGGCTGGTATGGATGCTAGGCCCGGCCACTGTTGCTTTTGCCATACCGATTTATGAATACCGTAACATTATACGCGAACATTTATTTTCAATCAGTTTAGGGGTATTTGCGGGAATGTTAGCTGGTATTTTAAGTGCTTTCTATCTGGCAAGATTATTCAAGTTTGATAATGCTACCACTTATAGTTTAATGTCACGTTCTATTTCTACTCCGTTTGCCATGGAACTTACTGAACACGTAGGCGGTTCAGTAGAACTGGTCATTTTATTTACCATGATGACAGGCGTTGCGGGAATGCTGTGTGGTGATCTAGTTTTGATCGCATTAAAACTCAAGTCCCATTTTGCACATGGCGCAGCTTTAGGCAATGCTGCACATGGTTTTGGTACTACCAAGGCTTATATGCGTCACCGTGAAGAAGGTGTAGTAGCCAGTCTGACTATGGTTTTAGCTGGCGTATTTATGGTGCTTGCCGGACCCTTTCTAATTCGGCTTATTTTGCGCTTAACAGGTTAAACCAAAGCTGGCAGATAAAATACAGACAATGCACATGTTAATAAAATTGTAGTTTCACTTATTTCGATAGCTGCTCCTACAGTATCTCCAGTAATACCCCCGATGCGCTGAATAAATTTAAATCTTAAATAAAGCAGAGTGACGATTCCGCTTGCAAGACCAATTGATCCGGCAAGACTCAAATAACACGAAAGAAAAGTAGTGATAATCAATACACTAAAAGCTATAGTGCGGGGTAAATATTCAGTTATAGCTGAACCCACACCGGACTTACGCACATATGGAGTCGTCAAGAACAGAAACAATGGCGCTAAACGGCCCAAGAGTGGGATTAAAATAATCAAATCATATTGATACATTTCAATCAGCAAATATAAAGCCACTAGCTTTAATAAACTGATTAATATCAGACTTAACACTCCAATTGGACCACAATTTGGGTCTTTCATAATGTTTAAAGTTCGTTCTGGATCACCAAAACCGCCAACCCAGGCATCAGCAGTATCTGCGAGTCCATCCAGATGTAAACCACCTGTGAGCCAAATCCATATGACCAGAATAAAAGTGGCTAGCACTAAACTGGGTAAGGCCTGTAAAAGCAAAGTCAAGGCAAAAAGCAGGCCACCGATCATCAACCCAACCAGTGGATAAAACAGTAAGGATTCCGCATTCTGCTTTAGACTAGGCATCTGTTTTAATTTAATTGGAAAGACCGTCAAAAACTGTAAAGCAATCATTAAACGAATCATTTTTCAGATGCTTCCAGTGCATATGATTGGGGATTATGCGGGTTTAAGTACAAAGTATGGAGCTGCCCTAATTCAGCCGGTATTTTTAAAAGATGATCTGATGACTGATCTGAAGCCAGACATTTCATCAATTTAATTACGCCTCCATGACAAATAACCAGTACCTGTCGCCAGTTATTTTCTAACATTTGCTGATGAATAAGCTGGAAAGCCCGTTGAATACGATATTGAAATTCATGTAATGGCTCGGCTTCAGGCGGTGTATAAAGTGAAGGTTTCTCCCAGAAACTGGCTAAGAGTTCAGGTTCACGTTGATAAATCTCTTCAGTACTGCATCCCTCCCATTGTCCAAAATTCATTTCTTTAAGGTCAGAATTCAGAATTAAGGGTAATTTCAGCTGTTGTGAGAGCTGTCTGGCAAAGTGTGAACAACGTATAAGTGTAGAGCTATAAATAGCCTGCCACTGAACCGGTTGTTGTAATTTTTCTAGAACTGCAAGCTGCATCTGCTGCCAACCTTCAGGTGTAAGTGCATCGTCAGTATAGCCACGTAAAGTATGTCCCAACTCAGTCTGACCATGGCGCAAAAGGTCTAGCCGTAACATCTAAACTTTTTCACCAATTACTGCTGCTTCGGCAAAAGTCGCCATTTGATTATGTAAAGCGCAAGCTAATTTAATTATACCTAAGGCAGCACCAGCACCGCTGGCTTCCCCCAACCGCAAGTTCAATTTTAAAAATGGCTGGGCTTGAAGTTCAGCAAGTATACGCTGGTGGCCATACTCGGCAGACTGATGTCCAAATAGCATCCAATACCGTACTGCTGAATTCAAACGTACAGCACATAATGCAGATACTGAGCTGATAAAACCATCAACTATTATAGGTAAGCCAAGTTGTGCACAGCGTATATAAGCTCCTGTCATCGCTGCAAGCTCTAAACCACCTACAGCACTAAGAATTTTAAAAGCATCTGATCCTGCATAACTTTTATGTAGCTCAATAGCCTGATCAATAACCTGCTTTTTATGAGATAACTGCTCTTGCCGAATACCGGTCCCTATACCTGTTAATTTCTCTGCCGGTTCATTCAATAATAGACATGCTACAGCTGAAGCAGAACAAGTATTTCCAATCCCCATTTCCCCGGCAACAAAGAGTGAAGCTTGCTCTGCCACAGCCTCCTCTACACTTTTTGCACCAAGTTCCATTGCCTGTTTACACTGCTCTTCGGTCATAGCAGTTTGTGTGGCAAAGTTAGCAGTTCCTGGCGCAATACAGTGACGTTCAACGCCAGGATAATGATAAGGCTCTCCAACTGAACCACAGTCAATTACTTTCAACTTGGCATTGTATTCTTTGGCAATAACGCTGATACATGCCCCACCTGTCATAAAATTTTGCAGCATTTGGCGGGTAACAGCTTGAGGATAAGCAGAAATATTCTCTTCCATCACTCCATGATCACCAGCAAAAATTGTTATCCATGGGTAGTTAATCTCTGGACGTTCATTCCCCTGCAGGGCTGCTAAACGGACAGCAACCTGCTCTAGCTCTCCAAGAGAACCGGACGGTTTAGTCAGTTGCGACTGTCGTAGTTCAGCCAGTATTTTTATTTCTGTATCTGGCTGCTTACAAGGTTCTAACCACCAGTCCATTATTTTTCCTCTTTGAGTATTATGGGGAATCCAGCTACACAAAACACTACTTTTTGTGCGATTTGTCCAATCTGCTGGTGCAAACGTCCAGATTCATCTATAAATTTACGGCTGATGTTCCCCATCGGCACCACACCAAGACCTGTTTCATTACTGACCAAAATAACCTCGGACTTCAAATTTGGTAAAATAGTTAACAGCTTTTGACATTGACTCATCTGCAGTTCTGAAGCATCCTGTAACAACAGATTACTCATCCACAGAGTCAGGCAGTCAATCAGAATAAGTTGATTTTGAGCATCAATCTCTTGTAATTTTTCTGAAAGATATAAAGGCTCTTCAATTACTTGCCATTCTCGTGGCCGTGATTCCTGATGGTGCAAGATTCTCTCTTGCATTTCTTCATCAAGTGGCTGTGCAGTAGCAATATAAACAACATTCAGCCCGCTCTCTAGAGCTATTTTTTCTGCCAGCCTGCTTTTACCTGAACGGGCGCCTCCTAAAATGAGCTGTAACATATATGACCTAACTTAAAAGTAGTATGAGGATATAAAGGGCCTTGCAGAACTTTTGCCTGATAAGTTCCAAATATTAATTTAGATATATTTAAATTAAACCGATCTACTTTAAACTTCTCAATTCGATCCCATACTTGTTTTGCCGGAAAGGCATCACGATATAAACCTAATGTAATATGTGGATAATATTCTAAAGAAGCAATTTCTGGACAATTTAAATTTAAAGTTTGTCTTAACTGGCTAAGCCATTTTCCAGAATCTTCTATATCAATAAATAAAGCTGTTTCAAAACTATTTAATAGACCTGTTTTTAAACTGAATACAGGAGGTGAAAGTCTTTGTAGCTGTTGTAATTGTTGTCGAAATTGCACTGCACTAAAATCATCATCATAAAGTGCTACTGAATCATTCATTTTAAAGCCGCATATAAACAGTGTAATATGAAACTGGCGTTGGTTAGGCTCAAGCAGCAAATCCCGAAAAGATTCACGAATATTTTTTAAATTGGCTACTACTTCTGGATCAGTAATCTCGATATACCAGAGTCCGTATTCCTGGCGGCCATGATGCCATTCGGGATAGTTCCGTGTAATGGTAGGAACCGTATATAAATCAGGCTTCAAAAACACGTTAGTTACACATCTATTACAACCCTGCTATTAAAGCATTTAATCATCAATTTTGCTTGGGTGAAATTTATGAAATAAGCTTTTCTCACTCACTATTTCAACAGCTTTTAAATATAAAATAAGAAAGTCACTATAATGTTCAAGTTAGCTCAGGCTGTGCATGTGAATCTTAATTCAAAAAGATTCCTCCATTCTGTCTGCTATTATTTGATCAACTCATGTCTATAAAAAGGAATAAGATGACAACACCGTATATTATTATTGGCTGTCCCACGACTAGTGGCGGTCGGGTAATTTCTTGGAACAGTATATTCCTGATTGATGGCTTTGCTATCGCATATGCTGGTGATAAAGCAACTTACCCCAAACATAAAACAGTTACTACGATTATATTTGGTGATCCACACATGCAAATCTTTGGTAAAGCTGCCGCACGAGTCAATGATTCTTTATTATGTGATTGAAATTATTAACTACACAAGATTTAGTTGTTCAGGAAAATGGCAGTGGATCCGTATCTTCTGCTGCTAAGTCAGCAACAGCTACAAGGTCACAGCAGCAATCAAGCCCAGATAGCTTTGTTAACGATGAATCTGAGAACTACTGCATTGAAGATTCAAAGACTGAAATTGTTGAGTTCAAGAATTTGTTACCTCCATACAACCAAGACAAGTCAAATCTATTCGGCGTTGTTGTGCAAGCACTTTCTGATGCTTGTTCTTTTGAGGTATCGCATAAAATTGAAAAAAGGCAACTCTAAACGAAAAACAGTTAGCCGAAAAGCCAAACAATCTTGCAAGACTTACATTTAGATGTCAGCTACTTACTTTGCAAAATAAAAGCAGCGACGTGATTAGTAAGTGTTACGACACAGCGGCTGAAGCTACAAAAGTTGAATTAGATAAGCCTGAGAACAAGAGGGATCCGTACTATAGACGAGCTGAATTTTCATACTTTCTCGTAAAATATAAAAGTGGGTATCCAGAATGCAAAGAGAAAATGCAAAAACTGATTGCTGATACTCAAGACCAAGAATTAAAATCACAGTTGCAAATTGTACATCACAACGAAGTTGTTCAGTAAAAAAGAGCTCTGATTTCTCAAGGCTTTTTAATTTTTAGTTGATGAGAGCAAGTTCAGCTTCATGAGAGTACATACCTACTGAAATCGGCTTTTAACTCTCAAGCTGTTTGAGATTCACCTTTTTTACTTTAACCATAATAAAATCTATGAATCCGGTGGGCTATAATTCAACATTAAAACTGCATCCTCAATGGCATCGATCAAGGGTCTCCCTGTTATTTTAATCAAGATACTGTGTTCGTTCAAATGAAAGTCAAAACGCCAGTATTTGGTAGATTTAAAGTGAAAAATTTTCAAATTTGATTTCTAAAATATTCAGAATCCGCTCAGTTTTTCTTGGTATTCAAGATATTTTTCAGTTACCTTAGGTAAAGACTTTGCACTTGATACCCTTTTTAATGGCTTCTTTTTAGTTAGAATTTTTTACTGGTCTATATTCATAACTCTCACCTATTAAAAAAACCCTTCGGAGGAAGTGATCTTCTAAATATAGTTTTTCTGATAGTTTCGAATTTTCTTTAAACTTGTCTACTTATTATCGGTGCAATAAAATTCAGTTAAACTTATGATTTTATTAATATGGAAGAGTTAGTAATATTTATTATTGTATTAGGTTTATCCTTCTACTTTAGAAACCATCCTTCCGATGGTATTGGTCACTATATTTTATATATTCTGATCGCAACTATACTCACAATTATTTATCGTGCTTTAAGACATGCAAGTTAACTTATTAGCTTTTTTAATATTTTATTTATTAAATAAGTTACCTTATAGCAGTCCTTCTTTAAAAAACTAATCACTCGAAATATTTTTCAACTCGCACTCTTACTGCTGGATCCACATCAGCATCCAGATAAAAACACTGCCTACATTTTTCAATAAGGTAATGAATAACTTTTTGCTTATCCGGTACTGTATGTTTTAAGATTATTTTTGCAGCAATAGTAATTAGATTATTCGACTGCCTCATTAGTGTTAATAACATTTCACCTTTAAAGCCCATTATATCTCGGGTAAAGGATTGTTTTCCTGTATGAACAAAAGAGTTAAGCTGCTTAAGATGATACTTTTTAAAATTACTAATCTGATAATTAGATGCAATAAATAATAACCAATAAGCTCTCACTACCGCTTCATACTGCGCCCTTAAAAGCACCATCGCTTGGATAGGCAACCCCATCGACAAAAGGCGATTCATACCGACTCTATACTCAAAAGAAATATAAATACACTGCTCAACAAGTTCTAAGCGCGGCCCACAATCCAATACATCGCTTTTTATAATTTCATGTTGCAACTCAGCGATCATTTCTAGAGATAATTCAAAAAGTTCTTCAGATTTCATTTATCAATAGATAGTTTTTTAAAGATTAGTAATAATAATGATATAGCAGAAAAAAAATTATCAGTGCACTATATTTACTCATTTCAACCCCCCCTAAAGGAGGCTTTTAGCTATTCTTACAATTACAGGCCGTGTTATATTTTCCAAAAAATAGAGTTTAAAATGCCTAGTTTAATTTCAATTATTTTGATGATTATTGCATATATTATTTATCGTTATTTCCTCAATAGTCCAACCAATGGAATTGTTGAGTACTGTGCATATCTTTTTATAATTATATTTTTCACAATTAATACAGGTTCGACTGATTTTCTTTTTAAGGTATTACACTCCCATTGATTCAAGAAGCACTAAGCACTCTCACATTTTATAAAAAAACCGCACTAACTTTAGTCAATGCGGATTTTGATTCTTACCAACTTAAATAGCGCTATTCAACTTTTTTCCAGAAAGTGACATATAGCTTGAACTCAGATTTTATTAATAATGCACTAATGAAAAATGCAGCCCCAACAATTAGAAACATTACATCAATATTCAATAACCCCACCAATTCAAGGATAATTCCAAAAATGCACAGTGCATAAAAAATAACTGCGCCTAATTTTTCTTTCATTTGCTTCACCAGGAGAAAATTTGCTTTCTGCAAATTTGAAGTAGCATATTTACATCAAAAACCCTACAAATGGAATAGACCAATAAGTCTATCCGATATGTAAAGCGACTGTCCCTTATAGCCCTAAAAAGCTTATCGGACTTATAGAAGTAGAAGCTGCGACTGGTCTGGAGGCCAAACAAGCTGTTATGGCCAAAAATGAACTGATTGCTCATATAAGCGTATGTATCTTAAAAATCAGGATGATGCAGCACGTAAGCAGCTATTTGAGGATAGCAAGGGGAATGAACTAATATCAACTCCGCCCCCTGGCTGTCTTTGGCTGCAAGATGGATCACATCTTTACCAATGTGGGTCTGTTTGAAATTGAAGCATTGCTGACTAATACAAAATTTAAGGAGATCATATGGAGAAATCAAGTCTAAAATAAAGGAGGCCTCATGATGCGAACTGAATCTAAAAATAGTTGGCTTCAAGCCATCTTTAATGAGATGCAAGAATTTAAAAAAGCAATCAAGCATCAAAGTGAAAGACATATTGTTCGTGCAGAGTTCTCCAAATTATTAAATCTAGGGCTTAAAATATTAAATGCACGAATTAGAGCAAGAAGATATAAAAAACCTTATAAAGATGGAAGGAAAAGGTTCTAGTTCTACTCTTATGTTCAATCTGTGATTCTTGATGTAGAATCAAATCATAAAGCCGCTTAATGCGGCTTTTGTCTTTTTTATATGATCTGCATAAGTGAGTAACAATGTGAGTTACACTTCAATATCTCCTAAAATTAATAAGCTGAAATAATGTGATTATTCATCAATAATATCAGCAAATTTAGCACCCAAAACCTGCGCTAGGTCATTAGGTTTAATCCCTATATCCAGCCCTCTTTTCCCACCACTTACATACATACATTCAAGTTCTGTAGCACTAATAGAAATAACTGTTTTTAATCTTTTTTTCTGACCAACGGGACTAATCCCACCCACTAAATAACCAGTTAGGCGTTCGGCATCTTTAGGGTCTGCCATATGTAGTTTTTTAGCTCCTACTGCTGTAGCTATTTTCTTTAAGCTTAATTGATGGGCAACTGGTAAAACTGCGACATAATAATTTTTATCATCGGTGACTAATAATGTTTTAAATATTTCTTTAACTTTCAGGCCCAGTTTTTGTGCTGCTTCTAATCCAAAATTTTTAGTATGAGGATCATGCTCATATTCATGAATACTAAAATCAATTTTATTTACTTTTAATAGTCTACATGCAGGAGTCATTTTTTATTACCTTTAAATCACTATATTTTTATATTTAAAAATCCAGATTAGCTTAGGCTATTTTTAATATCTAATAATATATGAAAAATGTAGTAAAAAGTATAGGATGCTTGACTGTCCTTATACTGCATCCTAATATATTTTTCTATAAGTTTTTCTATAGTCGGTTATACATTTTGATTTTGATCAATTATTCAAATGCACAATCTTTTAATAAAAAAAAATTTCTTATAAAAAACTTAATTATAATTACGAGCATTGTAATTATTAGTGGCTGTTCCTCCTTGGGAGGAGGCTCAGTTGCTAAACGTTCAGCCAAGTTAGCTGTGGGCATACAAAAAGCTTATACGGTTGAAGCTGAAACAGCCAATCGGTTATCGCCTATTATTGTAGAAAGTGCAGATAAGTATGCAATCGATCCTTTACTTTTAGCAGCTATGATCCGTCAAGAGTCAAGCTATCGTAATTATGCAATCTCACCAGCTGGTGCAATTGGTTTGACACAGGTTATTCCAAGATATTGGCAACAAAGTTGCCCTGGTGACCTTTTTGAAGAATATAATAATATCAATTGCGGTAGCTATGTTCTAGCAAACTACAATCAGGCAGCTGGAAGCTGGAAAAAGGCACTTGCTTATTATAACGTAGGCCCAACAGGTTATAACTCCAGTTGGAAAATGCGCCGTCAAGGAAAAAAGTATGCGAAACAAGTAAAACAACATCAGAAAAATCTGAAGCAGGCTTTATAAAAGAAGCTTAATCTATATTTAAGTAATCACTTAAACAGTTTTGATAATAATTATATATTTGAAAAGTATAGATGCTTTTTAGGGCATTAAAAAAGTTGATAAAGCGAATATTAGCTGCATACTCTTATTTATATAAATTATGTTATTCCGAATAATCGTGTTAGTGCTTATCTATAGAAAAAAATATCAACTTCGATAATACAAAAATTTGAATTCTTTTTAAGCCTTATTAAGGCTCTTGCATTTCATTATATATAAATCAATATCTAACAGCCTTGCCATGGCTACCTCCCTTTCTTTTTTAAATCCCACGCATAAAAAAAAGCCCCCTCA
>NZ_DBUF01000024.1:0-18256 GCF_002307755.1 Acinetobacter sp. UBA1297 | reverse complement strand
TCGCATAGATGATTTAGAAAAGGTGTTGAGCATGGTTATATGTACCACGTACGTTTGTCATCGCATAGATGATTTAGAAAGTCATAAACTCCACCATTATCGAAAATAGCGAGTTTGTCATCGCATAGATGATTTAGAAAAGCGGTGTACCCCACAGCAACAGGATCGGTGTGTTTGTCATCGCATAGATGATTTAGAAAGTACCCGAAATTTTACCAACAGGCATTCTTAAGTTTGTCATCGCATAGATGATTTAGAAATTTGTCGATAGAGCTTTTTGATGGTTATGACTGTTTGTCATCGCATAGATGATTTAGAAATTTCGGCTGCTTGGTTATCTTGAACCTTAATTGTTTGTCATCGCATAGATGATTTAAAAAATCTAATTTCAATATTTAAGACGACATATTTTGTCGTTAAAAGGTAGTATTAAGCGGATCCAGACTGTCTCTTTTTAAAACAAAAGAATATATTTTTATTATATTTAAATTTTAATAATAAGTTATGCATGTCATTCTCATTTCCGCTTGTGAAAAAAGAGCTTTAAAGAAAACAAGAGCAATCTTGGATAGCTATGCGATTCGTACAGGACATTCATCTTGGCAAGCACCCATGACCATGGATGGCTTAAAAGAAATTCGTAGTGCATTAAAAAAAGTGGCAACCCGACAAACTGCGGTAGCTGCGTACATTAATTTTGGTGTGCGAAGAATGAAGCTTGCATGGGTTGTGGGAGCAAAACATAAATTTGCACACGACGGTGCCTATCCGGTTGCATCGACCAAGAAACAGCAAAAATTACTGATGCTGGATGAATGGGTCAAAGTAAGTAGCTTATTGGCGGGTGCAGCAGGGGACATGCATGATATTGGTAAAGCTTCACAACATTTTCAGAAAAAATTAAGTCCAGAAATGGTGGGACAAAAAATTAAAGATGACATTCGACATGAATGGCTGTCTTTAAAACTGTTACAACAACTCAGAAAAAATGGATGGGACTGGCAGCTTGCCTGGAAGAATTTAGGTAAAGGTTTAGATAAATTTACTTTAGGTGATCGACAAGAAATTGAACAGGGAGTCCAAAATGAATTAGAAGCAGTCGATTATTTGGTTGTGACACATCATGGGTTATTAGGCGTGGAAGAAGCTTTAAAAGATGATCCACTCGCATTACCCCATTATGAAAATCATGTGCGTACATTAGTTCCAAGCCTTGAACAAATGAGCTGTGCAGGTGAATTGCCAGACTCTATTTTTAAAAGCCATCAAAAACGTATGCAGCGTTTAACTGCATTAATACCAAAACAAAAAACAGACCAGCTTTTGTACTGGAAAGCCTTAGCACTACATTCACGTGCAGCACTGATTCATGCCGATCACATTATTTCGGCACAACAATATTCTATGCAAAAGCCTGAAAATGTTTTGTTATTTGCAAATACAAAGCTTAAAACTATAGACCAAGACAAGAAAGCCAAATTACAAGATCAGCCATTAGAATGGCATTTACACCAAGTCGGAGATCGGGCTTCACGAATCGCAGTTCAAATGATGACTGATTTGAGTTTATCTGGTCTATCTGAACAAACCGTTGAATATATTTGCCAGCCAACAACTCACACACGTTTCCAATGGCAGAATATTGCAGCAAATGCTTTGCAAAAAAATATACAGAAGCATCCTGAAACATCGGCATTGGTATTTAATATTGCAGGGACAGGAAGCGGTAAAACCCGTATGAATTTGCGTGCCGCCTGTACTTTACGACCAGATGACCCAAGACTAGCGATTGCGCTTAATTTGCGTTCTCTAACTTTGCAGACTGGGCATGCACTTAAAACATCGATGAATCTATCGGAAGATGAAATCGCCGTGATTATTGGTGATACTGTTACTCAGACTTTATTTGATCAAAGTAAAGAGAAAATTGAGTTCGTGGATGAAGATGAAAACCAACCAGAGCCTATGTTTGATGCTTGGGGCGAGGACTGTGAATTACCTGAGTGGTTACATCCATTATTTACGGTTGAAAAAAATGGACGTAAAGTTTTAGATCAAAAGGAAACGACTATTCTTGCTTCACCATTACTGGTGTCAACGATTGATTATCTGATTGCAGCCGGTGAGCCGCATCGACAAGGTCATCACGTTAAAGCATTACTTAGGATAATGAGTAGTGACCTGATTTTAGATGAAGTGGATGGCTATGAACCCAAAGCATTGATTGCTGTTTTACGTTTAGTTCAGCTCGCTGCTTTGTATGGTCGGAACGTGATTTGTTCTTCAGCAACTTTATCACTGACCGTTGCCAAAACAATTCATCGAGCCTTTGAGTCGGGTATGCAGATGCGGGCGGCGCTATATGGAGTCGAGAAAAAATCAATCATTGCGATTATTGATAATGAGCTTAAACCACAAATCTGGTTAGAGCAGTCTAATCAAAAATCAGAATTTAATGGAAATTATCAAAAACATTTGGATGATTTGCAAAGTCACTTGTGCTCTAAGCCGACTCATCGACTGGCTCAGTTGCTTTCATTACCTGAAACTACAATTTTATCGTGGAAACAGTCAGTATTAGAAGCAGTGAAGCAACTTCATCAAGCGCATGCATGGAATTTTAAAAAGACCGAAAAGAAAATTTCTTTGGGGCTTATACGGGTTGCCAATATTAAACATGCAATTCGACTTGCCCAATTTTTATCAGATTATTTACCTGAAGCAAAAGTAGCTTGTTATCATGCAAATGACTGGCTTATTTCAAGATTTTATAAAGAGCAACGTTTAGATCAGCTTTTAACACGTCATAAAGACGGTAAGAAAAGAAAAACGGGTAATGAGCAGATCGAGCAAGATGATGAAATGATTGATCTCATTCAAAAATCCAATTCTTTAAATATTCCCTTTATTATGGTTGCGACACCAGTAGAAGAAGTCGGGCGAGATCATGATTTTGATTGGGCGATTATTGATGCCTCAAGTGTGCAATCCATTGTACAAACAGCAGGTCGTGTTAATCGTCATCGATTGGAAAAAGTACAGCAACCCAATATTATGATTCCACAGTGGAATTATCGTTATTGTGAACAACGAGATATTGAAAAAAACAAGCAACAAACCAGACAGCGCAGACGCGTATTTGTTTATCCGGGTTATGAAGGATATGGTTCATCGGTAACATCAACTTATTCATCTCAAGATTTAAGCGAGCTTTTGCCTTGGGATCCTCAATCTCAATTAGTGATTAATGCCCGATTGCGTTTTGATCAGTTAAATTGTTTATTTGCAAAATATGATGATCAACAAATTAAAAGTTTTTGCCAGAATTATTTTAATGATCAAGGAGATCAGTTATTTTCTCGGTCTGATGTAGATGCCAGTATCATGACAGAGAATATTTATAATTTAACGCCTTTACGTGAACGTAATTATCGAGAAACCTATATGTTTGAGTGGACTGATAGCTTAACTGTTAAAAAGCAAGTATATGGTTTTGATGCGAAAGCGACGAAGACCTTAAAATATCCGAAATATGGTTTGGTATGGGACCAAGTGAAATTCGAAGAAATTCCTGCTAAACCGCAAGCATGGTTAGCCCTCACTCCCCAACAAATGAAAGATTACTGTGACGAGTACCAGATTGCCCATGAGCAAGGCTGCCGTTTATCTTTAACACCTTACAATAGAGATACAGTATCTATTTGGTCTTATGATTATGGCTTTGGCATCATGTCAAAGTAGATTAATTTTATATTTAAAAGATAAGGTTCAAGAAAAAATTTTCCTATTTAATCTAATCTAGTGATTATTTTGACCAGTCTTCGCGGATCAGCTCTATTAATTCACGAGAGGCTTTAGGAAGTACCTTATCTTTTAACCAGACCAAATAGACCGGCATAGGGAGCTGATTCTGTGTATTTTTAAAATTTAACTGGATTAGCCGGCCGGTATCAATCAGATCTTTTACCAGAGATAAAGGAAAGTTACCCCAGCCTAAGCCTATCTCCACCATATCAATTGCTGTCTGTAGATGGTTGGTTCGCCAGTAAGAAGCACCTATCACAGGCCTTAAATCTGTTATGTCTAGCTCGGTACTTGCAACTAATATCTGCCGTACATTAATCAGATCTTCAATAAAAATTGCATCTTTATTTGTATGTACCAATTCATGGTTTGCTGAAATTGTAGCTACCACTGTCTCTGTAGTAACAAGCTGCAAATATTCCTGCATCTTAATATTTTGACCGGAACTGGCCAGACAGATACTGATCTGTTCTGCATAAAGCATATGCAGAATATCATCCTGTGGCGCTGTAATAACTTCAATATGAAGCAGGGGATATCTTGAGGCAATTTTTTGTATAGCCAGCAAGAGCTTCCGGTTATTTACATCAGAAACGATACCTATTTTTAAAATATTCTCCAAGCCTAAAGATAATTCACATGCATGCTTCGTCATCTGCTTAAGTTGCTCTGAAATCATTCTGGCTTGGGGTACTAATGCCAGCGCCGTAGCTGTAGGAATAACCTTGCGTGGAGTTCTTTCAAAAAGTGTTAGTTCTAATTCTGCCTCTAGGTTGGCTATACCCATGCTTACTGCCGACGGAACCCTGCGTAAATTTCGTGCGGCCGCAGAAAAAGAGCCTGCATCAAGAACAGCAAGAAATAATTCAATATTTTCACTACTAAAATTCATTTGTTATCAGTTCAACTGAAAGCTATTAACTTTATCAATAATTCTAACTGAAATTAAAATAGGGAATCTTATCAATTTGTTCAGGTAATCTCATTCATGCAAGGAATGAAACGTCGAGTAATCTATATCACTAGCTATGAAATCATCGGAATGGGAATTTCTTCGCTATGTTTCGCTTTATTGACTGGCAGCACATTAAGCCATACTGGACCTCTAGCAATTTTAGTGACCAGTATGGCTGCACTTTGGAATCTGGTATATAACCTGATGTTCGAAGGATGGGAAAGACGTCAAACGATACGTACCCGTACTGTGAAACGGCGTATAGCCCATGCAATAGGGTTTCAGCTCACCCTAATAATTTTTCTGATTCCTCTTATTGCCTGGTGGATGGAAATTACATTACTCAAAGCATTTATTTTAGATGCTTCTTTAATTGTTATTATTCCTTTTTATACTTTTACCTTTAACTGGATTTTTGATCAATTATTTGGTGTACCGCTTTCTGCTACAACCTGTAGCTAAATAGATTTTATTAAAATATAGTATTGAGGATTTTTCTGATCTATAGAAAATATACAGAATAGAAGTATATTTTCTATATTGTAAATTAAATAATTTTTTGATTTTAATAAAATAATATTTTATGAGATAAAGTATTATTGATTTATCATGATATTATAAAAACATAGGAAGATTATATTTAAAACTAATTTAATGTTTTAATTAATACTATAAATAATGAAATATACTAAATTAAAAATTTATTTTATATAAAAAATAATTGAGAAACTGAAAAAGAATTATATGCCTAGTAATAGTACTTAACTACCTCCTCTTAATTAGACTTTTTAACATGCCACTCCAAAGCAGTTTTGAATCATTAACTCTAGGTTAATGATTCTGCTTTCAGGTTGATTGATCCTGCATATTAAAAAGAGTTTTATAGGTCAGGAGATAAGTATTAAGGAAAGCCTCATGGAAGGTTCGGTTCAGAATAAAGAACGTATATGGACAAAATGTCGACATGCAAAACAACTCAAACTGGAAATGGCTGCAAAATATGCCGATGGCTGCATTATTCCGGCAGAAGATATTATAAAAGTATTAGAAATATTGATTACACCAGGCGACAAAGTAGTTCTGGAAGGAAATAACCAGAAACAGGCAGATTTTCTATCTCGTTCACTGATACAAGTCAATCCGGAAATTCTGCATGATCTGCATATGATTATGCCGAGCGTTGGGCGCCCGGAACATCTGGATCTGTTTGAAAAAGGTATTGCCCGCAAGCTGGACTTTTCTTTTGCAGGAACACAAAGTCTTAGAATCAGTCAATTAATTGAAGACGGGCTGCTCGAAGTTGGAGCCATTCATACTTATATTGAACTCTATTCACGGTTACTGGTTGACCTTATTCCCAACGTTGTACTTTCAGCAGGTTTTATGGCAGACCGGCAGGGTAATATCTATACCGGCCCAAGTACAGAAGATTCTCCAGCTTTAATAGAACCTGCTGCTTTTAGTGACGGTATTGTAATAGTCCAGGTAAATGAACTGGTTGATGATGTTACAGATTTACCGCGGGTTGATATTCCTGCTTCATGGGTAGATTTTGTCGTGGTAGCAGATAAACCATTTTATATCGAACCTTTATTTACACGTGATCCGAAACACATCAAGCCTGTACATGTATTGATGGCTATGATGGCGATCCGCGGTATTTATGAACGTCATCAAGTGCAATCTTTAAATCATGGGATCGGTTTTAACACAGCAGCGATTGAACTGATTTTACCTACTTATGGCGAATCCCTGGGTTTAAAAGGCAAGATTTGCCGCAACTGGACACTCAATCCGCACCCGACATTAATACCTGCCATTGAAACTGGTTGGGTGGAAAGTGTGCATTGCTTCGGGACCGAGCTAGGCATGGAAAAATATATTGCTGCCCGCCCTGATGTATTTTTTACCGGTCGAGATGGCTCATTACGTTCTAACCGTATGATGTGCCAGTTGGCTGGACAGTACGCAGTAGATCTGTTTATTGGAGCAACGCTTCAGGTAGATGGAAGCGGGAACTCTTCCACAGTTACTAAAGGCCGACTTGCCGGTTTTGGTGGAGCGCCCAATATGGGCCATGACCCTCGTGGACGCAGACATGCCACACCTGCCTGGCTGGACATGCGGACCACAGATCAAACTGATACAGATACTTATCTCGCTCGTGGCAAGAAACTGGTTGTACAGATGGTAGAAACCTTTCAGGAAGGCGGAAAACCTACTTTTGTAAATACGCTTGATGCAGTAGGTGTAGCTCAAAAGGCTGGTATGGCACTGGCACCTATCATGATTTATGGTGACGATGTAACCCATTTACTCACTGAGGAAGGAATTGCCTACCTATATAAAGCCCGCAGTATGCAAGAACGAGAAGAGATGATTGCAGCGGTTGCGGGTGTAACTGATATAGGTCTTAATCATAACCCTAAAACAACTGAACGCCTGCGTCAGGAAGGTCTGGTGGTCTTTCCAGAAGACCTAGGGATACGCCGTACTGATGCAACACGCGAATTACTGGCTGCCAAAAATATTGCAGAGCTTGTGTCCTGGTCAGATGGCTTATATCAACCACCTGCAAAATTCAGGAGCTGGTAATGATGGCTGTTTTAACCGGAACTTCTTTAACTGTGGCCGAGCGGCTGGCTGAATTTGCCGTCCAGGCATTACTAGATGAAGTAAATTTGACTCCTAAGCCGGCACTAGTCGACCAGCGTGGTAGTGGTGCACATGATGACCTTAGTCTTGAGCTGATGGAGCATTCGGCACAAAGCCTGTTTCCCATGTTTAAGGCAATGGCTCAGGTCGCAGAGAAATATGGAACTGTCTGTCAGGCATTAAGAGAAGAAATTGGTCATATTGGGCGTCGAGGCGAGAAGCAAATGCTGCAGGTAACTCAAGGCATTAATACGCATCGTGGTGCAATCTGGTCACTTGGATTAATGGTCACTGCTACAGCGCTTACTCTTGAAAAGCAGAAAAGACTAACGGTACCTGACTTATGCAGGCTTGCCGGAAAAATTGCCTGTCTGGAAGACCGGTTCATTCCAGTACAGGCATTAACACATGGCCAGAAAATCCGGCAGCAATATGGCATAAATGGTGCCAAACAGCAGGCCCAGCAAGGTTTTCCAGTAATAGTTCAGTACGGTTGGCCGCAATTATGCCTGAGCCGTAGTAAAAGCATAAGTGAAAGTCATGCACTGCTTGATAGCTTGCTTGCCATGATGTCACAGCTTACAGATACCTGTGTCATTTATCGGGCTGGCCTTTCCGGGCTAGAAGAGATGCAGGACGGTGCAAAATATGTTCTGGCCTCAGGAGGAAGTTCTACCTTAAAAGGACAGCAGGCTTTACAACAGCTAGAACATGATTTACTGGCCATTAGAGCGTCGGCCGGGGGAGCAGCAGATTTACTGGCAGCCTTACTGTTTCTGGATAGCATAAGCAGAATGGACCATAAAATATTAAAGGATGACTAAGTATGGAAATATTAAATTTTGAATTTAATGCGGGAAAAGTACCTCAAAAATCTATTGTAGTTGGCTGTGTAGGTTCAGGAGACCTGGAAATCCTGATGGAACCCGGTTCAGAAAGAAAGCTTAAAGTCAGGGTAACAACTTCAGTAGATGGCAGCAGTCAGCGTTGGAATAACCTGTTTGAACGGGTATTTACCAGCCAGCTTCCGCCAGCAGTCAATATTGATATCCACGATTTTGGAGCGACACCGGGAGTTGTTCGTTTAAGGCTGGAACAGGCCTTTGAGGAGATAGAAAATGCCGGATAAAAATAAACTACTAGAACAGCAGAGCTTTATTGAATTAAATGCCCGTGAACGTGCTTGGTCATTTCTGGACCCGAACAGCGGGCGTGAACTGCTTGATCCATTTGCACGAATTATGTCGCCGTGGCTCCCTAAGCAAAATATTGTACCACAGGCCGATGATGGCGTTGTAATTATCAAAGGATTGATCCAGCAGCAACCTACTGTTGTCATCTCAATTGAGGGTGTATTTCAGGGAGGAAGTCTTGGGGAAATCGGCGGTGCCAAAATTGCTGGCGCACTTGAAATGGCAATCGAAGATAACCGTCAGGGAATTCCGACCACCGCTATTTTACTGCTAGAAACTGGTGGAGTACGTTTGCAGGAGGCTAACTTGGGTCTGGCTGCTATTGCAGAAATTCAGGCGGCAATTGTTGAGCTTAGACAATACCGACCTGTGATTGGAATTATTGCAGGAAGTGTGGGTTGCTTCGGTGGAATGTCAATTGCAGCAGGATTATGCAGTTACCTGATCATGACACAGGAAGGTCGTCTTGGGTTAAACGGACCACAGGTAATTGAACAGGAAGCAGGTATACAGGAATATGACGCTAAAGACCGTCCTTTTATCTGGAGTATTACCGGAGGGGCTCAGCGCTTTGCCAGTGGCTTGGTCGATGCTTATGTACAAGATGACCGAGAACAAATGAAACAACAGGTGATTGGCTATATGCAGCAGGGTATACCTCAACTGCATCGCAGTTCAGACTATTCTTTTTATCTGCCCAAACTCAGTCAAATAGATACATCAGAACAATTATTGCCTGTTCAGGTGCAAGCGTTGTATCAGGGAGAACAGACATGAATATGGACATAAACGCCATCAAGTTTTCAGTTCGGGGTAAACACTGGTTTGAAATTTTAACCCGAGGTTTCCAGAGAATTGAAACTGGTATTCATTCTCTGCTGGTTGCCGATGGACAAATAGACGGGCAGATGTTGCGGGTATTTGCAGTTGTACCGGATATTCATAATCACTTTCCACGGGCACGCAAAGGCGAGGTAGGACTCCTTGAAGGATGGTCACTGGCAAAAGCTGTAGATCAACTTATTCAATTCGATGAAGGAAAAAAAGATAAGCGTGCAATTTTATGTATTGTCGATGTGCCGAGTCAGGCTTATGGGCGTCGTGAAGAATTGCTGGGGATACATCAGGCTTTGGCCGGTGCAGTAGACAGTTATGTACGTGCACGTCTGGCTGGACATCCGGTAGTCAGCCTACTGGTCGGAAAATCAATGTCGGGTGCTTTTCTGGCTCATGGCTATCAGGCAAACCGGATTTTAGCACTAAAGGATTCTGGCGTGATGGTACATGCCATGGGCAAGGAATCTGCTGCTCGTGTGACATTACGTACAGTAGACGAGCTGGAGAAACTGGCTGCCAATATTCCACCAATGGCGTATGACATTGAAAGCTACAACACATTAGGATTACTGTCTGACATGCTGGAAGTCAGTGATGCAGACCAGCCTAGCGGCCAGGACATGTTTAATGTCCAGCAGGCTCTGGTTCATGCATTTATCAATATTAGGCAACAGGGCACGACTGACCTTAAACACCGTTTGAATGCAGAAAATCGTAAAGCCTCTAAACAGGTACGTGAATTATTATGTGAGCAATGGTCATGAATACTCAGCTGCAGCCACATGACTTGCTGTGGGGAATGACGCCGGCTATGTTACCGCAAGATGCGCCTGAGTGGGTAGCACATGAATTGTCACAGGAAGTGCCGGTGGTGATACGCCGTGCATCTACCCGTTCTGCTGTAATTGCAGTCGGTATTCGTGGGAAATGCCGTAGCCTACGCTATGCCACCGAGATGCCTGTTCAGGCGATTACCCAACATATCAAGCCTGAGGCGCTGGTGAAAACAGACCTTGCCGAGTTTCCCCATCTCCAGAAAAGCCTGGAACTGGTAGGGCAGGTTATGGAAAGTATTGGCTTACCTTGGGGTTATACCGGTAGTACAGGCTTTGAACTGGCAACCGGTCTGAGAACAGTGACAGAACAGAGTGATATAGACCTGTTAATACGTGCAGAGTGCTTAATGGAAAAAGAGCAGGCACGAACTATTTTACAGCAGCTCGATGCCTTTAAACTCAAAATAGATGTACAGCTTCAGACCCCTTCAGGTGGCATCGCATTAAGGGAATGGGCACAAGCAGCAGGAAGTATTTTACTAAAACATCAAGATGGGGCTGTTTTAGTGCTCAACCCTTGGAAACTGGAAGGAGCTTAGTATGAGTTCGATCTGGGTATATCCGGGTCAGGGCGCCCAAAAAGTCAATATGTTACATGAGCTGTCAACCCATAAACTGGTGAAACAGTATCTTGAACAGGCGTCTGACGTTTTAAAACAGGATGTGCTGCGACTGGATCAACCTGAAAATCTCAGATCAACTTATGCAGTTCAGTTATGTTTATATCTGTCGGGCATAATTAGTTCTGCTCTTCTAACTGAACAGAATATTTATCCAGACTACGTGGCCGGTTTATCAATTGGAGCATGGGCAGCAGCGACCGTCGCCGGTGTAATCAGTTTCGAAGATGGTTTAAAACTTGTGGCCAGACGAGGTGAGCTAATGCAACAGGCCTATCCGCAAGGATATGGCATGACAGCAGTGATCGGCACAGATCGTATGAGGGTTGAACAATGGATATCACAGGTTCGTATAGAAACCCCAGATATATACATAGCCAATATCAATGCCAGCAATCAGATAGTCATTTCAGGTTCAGATGAAGCAATGCAGCAGGTTTCCAGCCTTGCACGTCTGGACGGCGCAATCGTAAAACGTCTGGCGGTTAGTGTTCCTTCACACTGTATATTGCTTGAACCGCAGGCCAGACAGCTAAATATCGATGTAAAAGGAGTAGCTTCCGCACAACCTAAAATTAAATATTTAAGTGGTACCTCTGCACGTTTACTGCGAACAGATGTCCAGATACTTGATGACCTTACTTTTAATATGAGCCGGATGATTGACTGGGAGAGTACGGTCCAGGCTGCTTGGGAAAGAGGAGTCAGATTACATATTGAAGCTTTACCCGGCACTGTGCTGACCGGCTTGGCACGAAAAATATTTAAAGAGGGTTCAGTTTTATGTTTTCAGAATACTCAACTGGACAGTTTGATCACTGCAATGCAAAAAGAGCAGATAAGCTGAAGTAAAATCTAGTTAAAACAATATGATGTAGCTCAATGGATAGAGGAATTTAAAATGATTATATATGGAACAGCAATTCTGGCAATCTGCCATCTGTTAGGTGATTATCTTGGAAATACTTTAGGCCTGCTGTTGGGTGTAAAGGCTAATGTGGGCGGTGTTGCCATTTCCATGATCCTGTTAATTCTGGCCAAAGAAATCTTGATGAAAAAGGGATATTTGCCTCAAGTAACCCAGTTTGGAGTGCTGTACTGGTCAGGAATGTATATTCCTATCGTGGTCGCAATGTCGGCAGGCCAGAATGTAGTTGCTGCATTGTCTGGCGGAATGGTGGGTATCATCGTTGCGGTGACTTCCTTAATAGGCACAGTATTTGTGATTCGTTACCTAAACCGTATGAGTGGTGATTACGAAACTTATAGCTGGTCTATCGAAGCCGAAGAAAAGACTGCCTAATAATAATCAGAATTAATGGACTAAAAAGGAAAAATTATGGATGCACTTATTGCGGTTTTAAGTAAAAATGCGCTAGTCACTGCGCTTGCAGTGACAGGGCTGATGATGTTTGTCTCCCATCTGCTTTCAAAATATCTGACTAAAGGTAAGCTGCAGAGCTCGGCTATCGCTATTACGTTAGGGCTGGTCGTCGCCTACTTTGCTGGTGTATATACGCAGGGTACGAAAGGAATTTCAGATATTGCAGTTTTCTCAGGTTTTGCCTTGCTGGGTGGGGCCATGATTCGGGATCTTGCCATTGCTTCAACAGCATTTGAAGTTGATGTAAAAGAAGTGAAAAAAGCTGGGAAAATCGGTTTTGTTGCCCTATTACTGGGCTGTGTAGTGCCTTTTATAATTGGTGCTATGATTGCCTGGGTAATGGGATATAAAGACCCTGTTTCAATGACGACTATCGGAGCTGGCGCAATGACTTATATTGTAGGCCCGATTACCGGTACGGCCATTGGTGCCAGTTCTGAAGTTATTGCATTGTCTATCGCAATTGGCCTGATCAAATCTGTCTTCTTTATGGTCGGTACTCCTTTACTTGCAAAATTTATGTACCTGAAAAGCCCGCGCTCAGCCATGGTTTTTGGCGGCCTTGCAGGTACCACCAGCGGTACTGCAGCAGGCCTTGCTGGAACAGATGTTCGTCTGGTGCCTTATGGTGCGCTGGTTGCAACTTTTTATACAGGACTGGGATGTCTGCTTGGACCTTCTGTATTTTTCCTGACAATAAATGCTCTTTTTGGCTAAAACTGTTAACACCCTCAAATGAGCAATAGCTGAAATCAACTCTGTTGCTCAATTATTCAAGCAGATACTGCTGGGCAAACATCCGGCATTCTGCAATCAAGGCCAAAAGATTCGGATCACGTTCTTTACTTTTAAGAAAGACCAGACCTATTTCCTGCTTAATCTGGTACTTCGCCTGTAAAGGAATAAGACGGACCGAGCTTTCATAAATAGATGAAATACGGCCGGGGAGCAGTGCAAGACCAACACCACTACTCACCATGCTGATTAAAGTAAAAATATCACTAACCTGTAAAAAAACTTTTGGATCAATTCCTGCCTTCTCAAAGACTGTATCACTATCATTGCGGGTTGCGAAACCTTTTGAAAGTGTCAGGAATGTCTCATCTTTAAGTAAACTCAGATCAATTTCATGTTCTTCGGCGAGCAAAGAGTTTTTATTTACAGCCAGGTAAATACTGTCCTGAAACATAGGTAGCCGTTCAAAATCCAGATCATCTGTGGTGTCATTGAGAGCCACAATAATTGCATCCAGCTCGGTAGATTTTAATTTTTTTACCAGATCCAGATTGGAACTGAGCAGAAGCTGAATATCAAGTTCGCCGCGTCGTAATTTTAAACCGCTAATCACATTTGGTATGGTATTTACTGTAAGTGAATAGAGTGAACCCAAATGCAGGACTTTGGCTGCAAACCCTGCGGCTTCACGGGTTTTATTTACAGTGGTGATCATATCCTGAACAAGTTTTTGTGAATGCTCTTGCAGTACATAAGCACTTTTTAAGGGAATCAGGTTACGGCCTTCATTTTTAAATAACGGACAACGTAGCGCACTTTCCAGAGAATGCAGTGCTTTGTGTACGCTAACCGTACTAATCTGCATTTCTGCTGCAGTTTTCGACAAATTTCCATAGCGCATGAACATGAGAAATATCTGTATTTTTTTTAGAGTGAGCTCTTCATCAATTTCCATATCTTCTGTTATTTCCAGTATTCAAGACATCCAGCTTTTTTATCATAATGATTTGTATGGAAAATGATATTGAATAAAAGCTTCATTTCAAAAATTTATATATAAACTGATGCACTATCTAATTAAAATTAATAAACACGCATAAAAGAATAATCTATTCAAGGCTAAACCGGGCAATTTTAACTGATCCAGTTTAGCCTTAAGCGGGTTTGCAAATTAGTTTACTGATAAAGAAATAATTTTATAGTACTGGTTAACCGGCTCCGCTTTAGGATTTTGAGTTTCTGTTATCTCAAGCAGGTATTGTCCTGCGGCTGGAAACGTCAGATTTGCTCTACCTTTTAAATCGGTCAGAACAGTTTTTGTATTTTGTTCACTTTGACCTTTTTCCTTTATTACTATTTCTGCTTTAGTTAAAAGCTTATTATTTTTTGAAACTGCTAAGCTTATAGGATGTCCTGCCTTAATATTATTCGGATGACTGGAAAACTTGACTTGGAGGGGAAAATCTATTTTTTCTTTAACTTCAGTCAGTTTGTTTTTCGAGAGATATGTTTCAATACTCCATTCACGAGTCACATTTTTTAATTGAGGTGTTTTCTTGAAATCACCAGGAATAACATAGTCCCGCTCAGCAATACTTTTTTCTTTTCCTTCTGTTGTATCATAAAAAATCTTCCATTCTTTATTATAAAGCGCATATTGCAGCGGATAGGAGACTTTTGACGAGATATAGTATGTTCCGTCAAGTTCTAAAGCTAAGTCAAAAACAGTTGCCGATTTTAATTGAGTATTCGGGGTAACAGTCGTTTGACTTTGATCTGGTTGAGTAATATGAAAGACCACATCTTTTAAAGCATATTCACTGGCAAAAGGAACCTCCGCATAACCGGAAATCACAGGTATTTGAGTGTTTTCAGTGACAAATGCTAGAGGCGCTACATAAGGTTCATGTGCGAATACAGTGCTGGGTATCAGGGCGACTAAAAAAATATAGTTTTTCATTTTAAGCTTATCAAGGGTTTTTGAATATAAAGTATATATGAAAATGATTCTTATTTCATAATTTATACTGTCTAACCTGTGAGCTGGTAAAACTATTAAAAATGATTATAAAAGTTATTAACTTTGAATCACTATTAAATTTCATCTAGATAATTATATATTTGATTTTAGTTATAATTTTTCTATTAAAACTATGCTTTTATAATATTAATTTATACTTTAAAAGTATCATAATAATTTTAATTAAATCTAAAAATTAGTTTTATTTTATGGGTCAGATAATGTAGAGTGAATTAATCAGCTTTATTAAAGCTGGTACAGGAATTGCTTAAAAAACAAGTATGTTTTTAGCTAGGTGAATGGATATGGAATCACTCAGCCAACAGATGGATTTGAATCATTATTCTCGTAAAGCTGACTTTGCGCAAAGCTTGATGTCCCAAATCTGTGGAGAGCACCGTTTAGATACAACATGTCGCGATACTCTTGATTTTCATTATGACGGTTTAAGATTGCCTCATAAACATATGGCCATTGGTACCATCAGCTATGGTGCCAACGTTGCAATTAATATTTCTAAGCTGAGAGCTTATAGCATCAGTTTACCGATTCATGGTAAACAGGCATTGGATGTACATGGGGCAAAATATCTTTCGCATGAGACAAAAGGGTTAATTGTTTCAAATGCAGAGTTACAGGACCTGGTCATAGATAAAGACTGTAAAAAAATTCAGGTAGTAATTCCGGAACAGAGCCTGCAAATGGTACTCGCAGACCTTTTGAATAGAAAAGTTGAGCAGCCTGTTATTTTTAATCCTGAAATGTGTCTGGATTCGGGCCAGCTTATTGAAGTATGGTGGAAAAATATACAGAACTTTTTACAGCTTAAGTCTCAATATACAGGTTTTTATGGTTTACAGATGCTGTCTGAAGATTATGAAAATTTTGTGATCAAGGCGCTGCTATTATCGCAGGAAAATAATTATTCTCATGCATTGAAGGAGCTGTCTCAGCAGCGGGAGCCTTCTTATATTAGTAAAGTTCGGAATTTTATTGTGGCACATGCCCATGAAGAAATTTGTGCTGATGATTTACAGCGTTTAGCTGGTGTATCAAAATCCAAATTATATGAAGAATTCCAGTATTACTACGGAACCAGCCCGATGTCTTATTTGCGTAAATACCGTTTACAGCAAATCTATAAAATTTTAAGTAGTTCAGATCATCACAGAAAACTTTCGATTTCTAAGCTTGCCTATGATTGGGGATTCAACCATTTAAGTCGTTTTTCTCAGGAATATCGTGAAGAATTTGGTGAAAATCCGAGTGAGACAAGGTCCAGAATTTTATAAGCTTCTGGCAGCTATAAAAAAGCTGATTTAGATAAAAATCTAAATCAGCTTTTATTTGTAATTTTTATACTCTAGACAGAACCTTCCAGTTTTAATGCCTGTCTGGTTTTTGCTTTTTCCTGCATGACTTTTAAACTTAAAGCGATAAAAGAAATAAAGGTTGGAATTGCCAGAATAAAGAAGATACCGCTCAGGCTCAGGTTAAATGTAAAGATCAGAGAACCGAAGAAAGCACCTAAAATTGCACCGATACGTCCAATCCCATGCATCCAGGAAACTCCCACGGCACGGCAGGCGGTAGGATAAAAGATTGCCGAGAGTGGAAGCAGAGAAGACTGTGCACCTGCCAGTAATGCACCAATCAGAAAGATGGTGATGCCAAGCAGTAAGATATTTGAACTGACCAGACCGGCAATAATCAGTAAGGCAAATGCGCTCAAATATGAGTATTTAATAACAGTGGTTGGATTCAACTTGTCCATGTACCAGCCCATAAGTGTTGCACCAATGACTCCCCCGAACGGGAAGATGGCTGCAATCAGACTGAACTGTTGTGTAGTAAAACCGGCTGTTTTCAAGATGGTTGGCATCCAGCTGGTTAACAGGTAAAACACCAGCAAACTCATGAAACAGCAAAGCCATAACATGCTAGAGCCCCAAAGATATTTACCTAACACCAGTTTGACTGGACTTTCACTGCTCTGGTTTTCAGCTTGAGTGAGCACCAGTTTGACAGGTTCAGCGAAACGTTGGCCCTGAATATTTTCCAGAATATTTTGTGCTTTTTGCTGCTGGTTACGTTTGATTAAGTATTGAGTGGACTCAGGAAGCTTGAATAGAAGAAATGCAACAAGAATAAGAGGAATAGCTCCCCCAATAATAATTACTTTAGCCCAGCCTAAGCTTTCGAGCAAATAAGCAGAAAGTACCCCACCACAGGAAATACCCAGCATAAAACCGCAACCAGCCAGACCGGTTAAAAAGGCTTTACGTTTAACGGGCATGTATTCAGATACAATCGTACTAATATTTGGCATGGCTGCTCCTAAACCCACACCAGTAATGAAACGATAAATCATTAGTTCCTGAGTAGTGCTGGCAAAGCCACATAGCACGGTAAAAATCCCGAACAGTAAAGTGGTCAATACAATTATTCCTTTACGTCCAAATTTATCTGCCATTGGACCAGAAATAATGGCACCAATTGACATACCGACTAATGCTGCACTTAATACAGGCGCCAGCTGTGGTTTACTAATGCCCCAGTCATCCAGTAATGCGGGTGCGATAAAACCAATAATGCCAGTATCTAATCCATCGCAAAAGAAGACCAGAAAACCCAGAGTGAATACGACCCATTGCAAGGGTGAAAGTTTTTCACGGTTAATTACAGTATTTGCATCTATTGTCTTCATACTGATTCCTTTCAAAATATAAAATGATGACACTCAAATTGTTGAATCTGGTTCATGCGGTACAGATCAAAATTTCTATACAATGTATTAAAAAATAGAATTCGATTATTTTTATCAGTCCCATTATTGAGACTGCCCCAACACCTTGACCATTACAGATCAATAACGCTTAAATCTTGTTGCCAGTGATTTGTTCAATCTCCTGTAAACTGACTAAATGTTTTTAGCTCATTACAGGATATAGCTATAAACGCTCTTTCCAATTGAACTCTTTTTAACCATATTTCACTATCCAATAAATCCTGATATTCATCCGTTTTTTCCATATTGTTTTATCGGGTGATGTTTATGAGTTAAAAAATAAAGTAAACATATAATTTAAGGTAAAAACCTGAATTAATTGAAAATTGAAATATAAGTATTTTTAAAAGGAAAAAGATCTGAGCCAGAATTTCTGGCTCAGATGAAGATATTAAGCAGCTACACGTCGTCGTTCAACTTCGCTAGAAG
>NZ_DBUF01000016.1:12375-90906 GCF_002307755.1 Acinetobacter sp. UBA1297 | reverse complement strand
CTTTGGCTTTTTCAGCAGCGTCAGCTTTTGCTTGTGCATCAGCTCTAGCTTTTTCAGCAGCTTCGGTCTTTTGTTTAGCCAATGCTTCAGCTTTAGCTCGTGACGCGGCATCTGTTTTTGCTTTTGCGTCTGCTTGAGCTTTTAATTTTTCTGCCTCTGCTGCTTTCGCCTTTTCTTCTGCACGTTTTGCAGCTTCAGTTGCCTGTAGTGAAGCAGAGGTTGTAGCAGGAACTGGAATAACAGGAGCTGGTTCTATACTTGGCTCGGCAGTTTGCGTAATTTCGGTTGCCTGGTTTTCATGTACGGTCTCTACAGTATCCGTCTGTTCTAGAGGAACAGGTTCAGGCGGGGGAAGATCCTCAGGTTTAATAAGTACAGTTTTAATTTGTTTAGGAGCTTCAGGCGGTGTACTCATACCCAAATAAAGCAAGCCGACCACAGCCACCAGATGTACGCCTAGCGTAAATCCAATTGCTACGGCTTTTTGTTTAAAAGGAGGCTTTTTAAAATCTTTCATAAAATTACTTTAATGGTTCGGTCAGTAAACCCACTTGAGTTAAACCGGCTTCCTGAAGACTGGACATCAAGGCTATGACATCACCGTAAGGGCGGGTATTATGTCCACGGATCACCACATTGAGCTGTTTGTTGTCTGCCTTAGCCTGAGTCTGGGCTTCAGTTAAAATCTGGGTCAGCTGAGATAGCTCTAGAGGTTCTGCCTTATGCTGTTCGTATTCTAGATAGTAATGACCATCTTTATCTAGGGTAACCATGGCAGGTGCATCTTTAGATTCAATCGGATTACCATTAGCTTGTGGTAAATCTACATTAATGCCACTGGTAATCATTGGAGCAGTTACCATGAAGATCACTAGCAATACCAGCATGACGTCGATATAGGGCACGACATTCATATCACTTTTTAAAGGTTTCTTGATCCGCTCAAAGCGTCCGGAACGTTGAATAGCCATTATTCAGCTTCCTGTGCAGGACCCACAGACTGACGTTGTAGCAAGGCTACCATTTCTTCGGCGAACAGGGCACGGTCTGAGTAAAGTGCTTCACCTTTAGCTGTAAAGTGGTTAAAAGCCAAGACAGCAGGAATAGCTGCAAACAAGCCAATAGCAGTCGCAATAAGTGCTTCGGCAATACCTGGTGCGACAGTAGCGAGTGTTACCTGCTCAACAGCAGCAAGACCAATGAAGGCATTCATAATGCCCCATACTGTACCGAAAAGACCGATATAAGGGGCAACTGAGCCAATGCTGGCCAATGCCCCCAGCCCTTGCTCAAGATTACCTTGGTCACGGCTCAGACCTACACGCAAAATACGTTCGGTTCCCTCAATCGACTGTGTCGTTGAGGCATGTCGTTTATTCAATTTAAAAAATTCGCCCAGTCCCTGATAAAAAATATCCTCCAGGCCTGAGCGTTTTGAGTTGAGCTGGGCGTTATTATATAGCGTATTCAGCTCGGCACCAGACCAGAACATTTTCTGGAAATGTTCATCATCTTTTTGGGCTTTCTTATGACTCATATACAACTTGGCAATCAGGTACCAGCTATAGATTGAAGCGAGTAGTAGAATCAGCATAACCAGCTGAACCACAGGACTTGCTTGCAGAATTAAATCGGAGATATGCAGGGTTGATTCAAGTTGTGTTGCCATAGAGAAGTTGCCAGTGATTTTGCTAGTCTTGTTCCAGTTCTTTACGGATGAGATCGCGGATTTGCTCTGGCAGCTTGCGCGGCATCATTTTGTCATTCAAGCAGGCCAGTTCGACTTCACCCGAAGCCAGCAAGATTTCACCACGATAAATATTCTGTTGCAACACAAATGATGCAGCTTTACACGAAATAACACGTGCTGTAACAGTGATCAGGTCATCCATGAGAATTGGACGCATGTATTTTACGTTAATCTTATGTACGACAAAGTTATAATCTTTCTGGTGCCAGTAATGATCAACACCAGCAGCGCGTAGCCATTCCGTACGGGTGCGTTCCATATAACGGATATGATTGGCGTGATAAACGATACCGCCCGCATCTGTATCTTCAATATATACCCGAATCTGAAACTCGAAATGATTTGCCATAGATCGCATCCGTCTAAAATACTTTTTGATATTTAAAAACTAAATATCTGGTTTTGCTTTACTTAGGGTAATACTTGATATTTCTTTCTTGACCAGACTTGAACCAAAAACATGTAATTCATTACGACTGATATAAAGAAATTGCTATTTTACTTCTGGCTGAAAGAAAGCTTGAAATTGAAAGTCCTACCAAGATACCACCCTGACTCAGGCCCGGATTTTAGCATAGACGTTCTGAACTCAAATGGCACAAGCTGACAATCCTGTAGAGAGCATGCAAATACAAGAAAGCAATTTATTGGCAAAAAGGTTCAGTGCATACGAGCACTTTGCCAATTGTATAAAAACTGCCTATACCGCAACCTGACTATAAAAATCGTGACACTTGGCTAAAGAAGTATAGATGAACCTGCTAAGGGATATTTCCATAAGTTCTAAAGATGTATTTAGCCAAATTTCACATGTAGAAAAATAAATTGGATAAGAGGTGTGCAATGCTCACGCAAGTTGTACGTAAAATCTTTCTCACCCGTAGCGGGAATGAAACTGCATGTAAGCAGCATAATGTAGCGAGTCTGAATATACCTATTCGACATTTTGATTTTAAATTTGATAAAGATGAGCTGGATAGCAAGTTCTATTTTCAGACTGTTTTAGGCAGTGCGTACTGGCAGGCGCTCTCGATTTTTCTGACGTATGGTGAAGATCTGGTTATTGAAACTGCTCGTTTTCATCGTGATCTCGTAATTGATCCGGTTTTAAAACAGAGAGTTACTAGTCTAATTGGACAGGAGGCCATCCATTCAAAAATTCACGAGGAATGGAATGAAATCTTAAAAGATAACCGTTTCCCTGTCACTCTGTACCGTTTTTTGGCAGACAAAGTCTTTGACCATATCTTTCTGCGCTTTCCTCAGCCAATGAAATTATCACTTATGGCAGCTATTGAACATTTCACCGCGGTTATAGCCCAGCATATGATGGTTAATACGGATTCTTCGATTATGGCCATGATGGACAATCCGCTAACTCGTACTGAAGATAATAAGACTATGGCGCTATGGATGTGGCATATGCTTGAGGAGTCTGAACATAAAGATATTGCTTATGACGTTTATCAGGTTCTATCAGGTAATTACTGGTTAAGAGTTTCTGGTTTTGTACTGGCATTGGTTACTATTCTGGGGCTGGTGTCATTAGGTGGCATCATGCTCCCTTATCTGCGTTCACCACGTTATCTCATCAGCCGACGTTATTACAACGATATCAAAGTCAGTTTAAAACTGCTGGTCGGGCGGAAATATGGCGTCTTCGGTAGTAACTGGCATCATGTATTCGATTATCTGCGCCGTGATTTTCACCCAAATGACCATGACACTACCGAGTATCTGGAATTCTACAAAAAATATTTGCTTGATCCGGAGAAAGGGCTGTTAACGCCATACTTTATTAAAGAGTTTGTGCCACCTCTGCGTACAGCTGCAGCTTAAAAATCTTAAATATCGAATATTGGATTCAGCATGAAATTATCAGGTAATAGAAGTAAATCAAGCCAGAATGCCTATGCGGTAGTTACCGGTGCCGGTAGCGGTATTGGACGGAGTTTTGCATATGAGCTGGCTAAACGTGGAGGTGCAGTAGTCTGTGTAGACCTTAACCTGGCAGCCGCACAGGATACTGTTGATCAGATTAAGGCAACTGGTGCGAAAGCATTTGCATTACAGTGCGACGTAGGAAATGCTGAACAGGTAAACAGTGTTGCTGAACAGGCTGAGCAGCTTTTAGGACACCCGGTTACACTTTTAATCAATAATGCTGGCGTTGGGCTGGGTGGCAAGTTTGACGAAGTACCACTTAATGACTGGAAATGGTGTATGCAGGTAAATCTATGGGGTGTTATCCATGGCTGCCATGCTTTTGTGCCAAAATTTAAAAAGCTGGGGTATGGCGCTATTATCAATGTGGCCTCAGCAGCCTCTTATACAGCCGCTCCAGAGATGAGTGTATATAACGTCAGTAAAGCAGGGGTATTAGCCCTCTCTGAAACTTTGTCATCTGAGCTGAAAAAGTTCAAGATTCAAGTAAATGTGGTCTGTCCAACTCTGGTCCCTACCAATATTATCAAGAACGGCCGTATTCCAGGCCAGTACTCAAAACTTGCTGATCATGCCTTGATGAATTATGCATTTACGACCAGTGATAAAGTCGCCAAATTGAGTTTAGACCGTCTGGATAAAGAACAGCTTTATACCACACCACAACTTGATGCCAAACTGTTCTGGCTGATGAAACGAACTTCTCCAAGTCTGTATGCCAAGTTTCTTGGCCTGTCTTATCAGTTTATAAAAACTTGAGAGTATAAATATAATGATGACTGAAGTTAAAACCAAACAGCGCGCCCATAAGAAGCAGTCTGCTAAAAATGATAACCAGTTATATGATACTTTTATTATCGGAGCTGGTATTTCAGGTATTGCAGCTGCCATCAAGTTAAATGAAGCAGGGTTGAATCATTTTAAAATAATTGAAAAGGCAAATACCGTAGGGGGGACCTGGCGGGAAAATACTTATCCGGGCTGTGGCTGTGATGTTCCTTCGGCACTGTATTCCTATTCATTTGCGCCGAGTACTCGCTGGAGTCATTTATTTGCCAAACAGCCTGAAATATTTGCTTATCTGAAAAATGTAAGTGAAAAATATAATATTCTGTCAAAAATTGAATTTAATCAGGAGCTGGTCAAGGCCAGCTGGCATGAAGACCAGCAAAGATGGATACTGGAAACTCATGAGAGGGTTTATCAAGCTAGAACTGTAATTTTTGCTACAGGCCCTATTACTGAGCCGCAAATTCCCAAGCTTGAAGGACTAGAAACCTTTACAGGAAAGATGTTTCATTCAGCAAAATGGAATCATGAATATGATTTAACAGACAAGCGCATCGCAGTTATTGGAACAGGTGCCTCAGCAATTCAGTTTATCCCGCAGATCCAGCCCTTAGCCAAGGAACTTTTCGTGTTCCAGCGTACCGCACCTTGGGTCTTGCCAAAACCTGATTTACCCTTAGGAAAATATACCAAGACCTTGCTTGCCAGGGCCCCAGTCATTCAGCAGAGATGGCGTCAGGCTGTAGCGGGTTCTCTTAACCTGATTAATTTGGGGCTACGTCATCCTGCATTTTTAAAACCAGTCAATAATGGAGCTAAACAGCTGCTTAAACTTCAAATTAAAGATGCAGTATTACGTCAAAATGTTACCCCTCAATTTTTGATTGGCTGTAAACGTATTCTGTTTGCCAATAATTATTATCCCGCTTTAATACAGCCGAATACCCGGTTAATTCCACACGGACTGGTTCGGGTAGAGGGCAATAAAGTGATTGCAGCAAATGGAGAAAGCCATGAGGTAGATGCCATTATCTGGGGTACAGGATTTGAAGTATCTCATCCGCCGATTGGTCAGCGTGTGATTAATGAAAAAGGACAGTATCTGGCAGATTTATGGAAAAATAGCTCACCGGAAGCCTACTTGGGGACCAGCCTTGAAAGTGTCCCTAATGCTTTCTTGATGCTAGGCCCAAATATTTTGGTCTATGATTCATTTATAGGACTGGCAGAGGCACAGGTGCAATATATCGTAAACGGTTTATTGCAGATGAAAAAACAAGGAATCAGTAAGCTCTCTATAAAGTCTGATGTGATTCATCAGCATAATGTTCAGGTGCAAAAACACTTGCGTAAGACTGTATTTAATAGTGGTGGATGTAAAAGTTACTATCTTGATCAGAACGGCCATAATTTTGCTGCCTGGCCATGGTCGCTTAAAGTTTTAAAGCAGCGGCTAAGCCGACTGGACTTAAATGATTATGACATAGAATATTTAGAGAATATGCAAGAAACTAAACGCTCTGCATAAAACTCTAACTGAGCATTTTTTAAGATCATATCTTGGAACCGTGATTAACCCGGCTTAGCACACCGGGTTTCTCTATTTCTAGCTTATTCTTAATGTTTTGGTTCTGGTGGGGTCATACCGAACTGCAAGTAAGCCATATTGGTCGCGATACGGCCGCGCGCAGTACGCATGGCATAGCCTTGCTGAATCAGATAAGGTTCAATCACGTCTTCTAATGTCCCTGAATCTTCTGCCATTGCTGCAGCAAGTGCTTCTACACCGGCAGGCCCGCCGTCAAATCGTTCAAGTAGCATGCTTAAATACCGGCGATCCAGCGTATCTAATCCATCTTTATCGACATTCAGCATATCTAGTGCGCGCTGCGCCATTTCCTGAGTTACTTCTCCAGTACCTTTTACCTGAGCATAATCACGAACACGACGCAACAGCCGATTGGCAATACGGGGTGTTCCGCGGGCACGGCGTGCGACCTCACGTGAACCTTCTTCAGTAATTGGTACATCCATAAGACTGGCTGAGCGCGTTACAATATGTGTCAGGTCTTCTACTGAATAAAATTCCAGACGCTGTACGATACCAAAACGGTCACGCAGGGGCGAAGTCAGTAATCCGGCACGAGTAGTGGCGGCAACCAGCGTAAAAGGCGGCAGGTCCAGCTTGATTGAACGGGCAGCTGGTCCTTCGCCAATCATGATATCCAGTTGATAGTCTTCCATCGCCGGATACAGAATCTCTTCAATTACCGGGGAAAGTCGATGAATCTCATCGATAAACAGTACATCACCTTCTTCGAGGTTGGTCAGCATTGCTGCCAGATCACCCGCGCGTTCTAGTACCGGCCCTGACGTGGATTTGAGATTTCCACCCATTTCCCGGGCAATAATATTAGCCAAGGTAGTCTTACCCAATCCCGGCGGGCCAAAGATTAAGGTATGGTCTAGTGCTTCACCACGACCACGCGCCGCGCCGATAAAGATTTCCATTTGCTCACGTACTACCGGCTGACCAATATAGTCATCCAGTGAGGTCGGGCGGATGGCACGATCAAAATGATCTTCTGGTTTTTCTGAACCACTAATAAGTCGGTCTTGCATGAGCTCGTTATCTACTTAATTTATTTCATCATTGACTTAAGTGCAGCACGGATCAAATCGGCTGATTCACTGAAGTCACCTTTTACTGCAGCTACAGCTTTTTGTGCTTCTTGCGGTTTATAGCCCAGTGACTGCAGAGCGGCTTCTGCTTCGGCAATCGGAGAGTTGGCAATGAACTGGATTTGCGGCAGGGCAGTGCTACTGGTAGTTGCTGCTTGTGCCAGTGTTTTGAAACGGTCACGCAATTCAATCATTAAACGCTCGGCAGTCTTCTTGCCAACACCAGGGATTTTAACCAGTGTGTTCAGGTCATCATGTTCAATCGTATGCACCAGCAGTTCTACACTTAAGGTAGAAAGAATACCAAGAGCCATTTTCGGACCAACACCATTAACTTTGAGTAAGGTACGGAAAATGGTTTTTTCCTGAGCATTACTAAAACCGTAAAGTTGTTGAGCATCTTCACGTACTACCAGATGAGTCCACAATGTAACTTTCTGGCCTTTTTGTAATTGGCAAAATGTAGAAAGCGGGGTGTCAATTTCATAACCTACACCGTTAACATTTAAAAGTACGGTAGGAGCTTCCAGTGCAAATACTTCACCAATTAAACAACCGATCATTTTGAGTTTATATTCCTGAATTAAAGAAAAGTAGTGCGGCGACCCTGTAAGGCTTGGGCCAGTTCATATGCCTGATGGTCTGAAAACTTACTGATAATATCCAGTACCTGCATAATATTCTGGTAATGATCAGTCTGAAAATTGGCCCCAAACTCCTGCAAAATTGTCATCAGACGCCGTTCTTTAAAGCTTAAAGACTTTTGTGGCAATGTTAAAGGAACAAAAGCATCCAGAATGTGCTGCAAGCTCATATGCGCGATAATTTCTAGATCTGATTTCTGCCGGTGCTCAAAAATCTTGTTTCGGGCCATATTCTTGGCAGTTTCTATACCTTCACAAATATCTTTGGGGCAATACTGCAACAAGCTGCCTTTAAGCTGGCCAGTTAAAATTTCAAAATGATGGCGTGCAAAAGCAGAAGTTACTTCGTCTACCAGACGTTTCATGGCCCGACCACGTAAGGCCGCGATTTTTTGCTGCCAGGTGGTATTCTCAAAATTCAGTTCTTCTGGCTGACCATAATCTGCAATCAGATTCAGGAAAATCGGCTCGACTTCTTCATAACTCAGCATATTTAAAATAATGCCATCTTCCAGGTCGATCAGGGCATAACAGATATCATCCGCCGCTTCAAGTAGATAAGTAAGTGGATGGCGGCAATAATGATAATCACCGAGCTGAATCAGTCCAAGCTGTTCGGCAATCTGCTTTAAAATTTCTTTTTCAGACTGATAGCAGCCGAACTTGGCCCGTTGGTGTGATGGCTGGTCATCAATGCGTTTAGACAGCCAGGGATATTTTAAATAGGCACCCAAAGTCGCATAAGTCAGGCGCATTCCACCATCATTCGGATGATAATCAATTCGGGTGAGCAGACGCAGTCCCTGTGCATTACCTTCAAACTGACGGACGTCGGCTTCCTGCTCAGGAGTTAATTCTCTCAGCAAGTCATTATGAGATGCGTCATCAAACCATTCCCGAATCGCATATTCACCTGCATGTCCAAAGGGCGGGTTACCAATATCATGGGCCAGACACGCAGCCTGAATAATGGCTCCTACATCTGCTGGGGAAATCCATACCGGTAACTCATCCTTGATTTTCTCAGCTGCAAGCATACCCATTGAACGGCCAATACATGATACCTCCAGTGAGTGGGTCAGACGGGTATGAATACCATCATGCTGGGTAAGCGGGTGCACTTGGGTCTTGCGGTTTAACTGTCTAAAGCTTTGCGAAAAAATAATACGGTCATAATCTTTATGAAAAGGGCTACGGGCCAGTTCTGAAGTACTCTTTTTACTTCCCAGACGCACCGCCGAGAGAAGCTCTAACCAACGCATTTGTTCCATTTATGATTATTCAGTTGATTCAAAACCTGATCATGCCAAAAAATCCTATAATTCGCCAGCCAGAAGCGACAGTAATTGTCGGGCTTGGCTCAGGTGTTTTATATTCAGCCGAGCTTGGCCTTTTGGTTGGCAGACAGAACAGTCATTTAAAACTGCGTTTAACTTAAGTCTCTAAAGTATTCATAAAAGCAGTACCCTGATAAATTTCCTAAATATCGCCTCTAATGCCAAATTAGACATCAGAAATAGCTGAAAATTACAGTAAATTTTTATATTTTTAACTCTGGAATAGTTTGAAAATTATACAGTATTTAGAAATTACATGAAGTAAGAAAATTTATTTTTAATCTGTGAATAGTATGCCTGAACACCGAGATGATAAGAGCTAGGCGAAGGTTAAGCTCTTATTTTTTTAAAATAAAGCGTAGGAAAATGAGCTTTTCATGGCTTTATCACTAGCCCCAAATAGGCTTTCACAGTAGAATATGCGCTCTCTTCAAGTCACATTGCGGCATGGTCGCTCAGGCCTGCCCGTGGAGCCAAAATCAGCATGTTTATCGTGGCCGGTGCACCAGCACATTCTTCTTTCAAGAAAACTCAACTATTATCACGTTTAGCGTCAATTAGTTCTGTTCAATCTTTTGACAGCCAGTGGGTTTATCTGTTTGATCAAGCGCTCAGCGAGCAGCAGCATCAATCTGCCTTGCAACTTCTGAATGATGGTGAAATCTTTGAATTGCGCCAAGTTTCAGATGATGAAATACAAATTCTGGTAACACCACGCGTGGGAACCATTTCGCCATGGTCATCTAAAGCGACTGATATTTTCAAGAACTGTAATGTGCCGGTACATCGTCTGGAACGCGGTATTCTTTATACTTTAAAAGGAATTCCTGAGGTTTCTGCTGATGTGAAACTGGCTCTGCATGACCGTATGACCGAAAGTGTATTTGCTCAGATTGAAGATGCACAGGCATTATTTAATGAGACTGCACCAAAACCCTTAAATTCAATTGATATTTTAGGGCAAGGTAAAGAGGCACTGGTTAAAGCCAATAACGAGTTTGGTTTTGCCCTGTCTGATGAAGAGATTGATTATCTGACCCAAGCTTTTACTAATATGGGCCGTAATCCGAATGATATTGAGCTGATGATGTTTGCTCAGGCCAACTCTGAACATTGCCGTCATAAAATCTTTGGATCAGAATGGACAGTAGATGGTGAAAAACAGCCACTGTCTTTGTTCCAGATGATCAAAAATACTTATAAAGAATCTCCAACCGATGTTCTGTCGGCTTATAAAGACAATGCGTCTGTAATTGTAGGTTATGACACGCAGCGCTTTTATCCAAAACAGGATGAGAGCGGGCATTATGTGTATAAGTACAAAAGCCAAGCAGCGCATATTTTAATGAAGGTGGAAACCCATAACCACCCAACGGCTATTTCTCCGTTTGCCGGCGCAGCAACAGGCTCAGGAGGGGAGATCCGGGATGAAGGTGCAACCGGTCGCGGCGGTAAACCTAAAGCAGGTTTAACCGGCTTTACCGTATCGAACCTCAACATTCCGGGCTTTGAGCAGCCTTGGGAAGAAAACTATGGTAAGCCATCGCGTATGGCGTCTCCGTTACAAATCATGATTGAAGGGCCACTGGGTGGCGCTGCCTTCAATAATGAATTTGGCCGTCCGGCATTAAATGGCTATTTCCGTACCTTTGAACAAAACGTAAATGGTGAAGTTAAAGGATTTCATAAACCCATCATGATTGCTGGCGGTTACGGCAATATTCGTCCTGACCATGTTGAAAAAGATGCGATTCAACCGGGTGACCTGTTGATTGTACTCGGTGGGCCAGCTATGTTGATCGGTTTAGGTGGTGGTGCAGCATCTTCTGTTGACAGTGGTACGATGGGAGAAAATCTTGATTTTGCTTCGGTACAGCGTGAAAACCCTGAAATGGAACGCCGTTGTCAGGAAGTGATTGATACCTGCTGGCGTCTGGAAGATTTCAACCCGATTGTTTCTATTCATGACGTTGGCGCGGGTGGTTTATCTAATGCCATGCCTGAATTGGTCAATGACCATGAGCTGGGAGCTGTACTTAACCTGCGCAAGATTCCTTCGCTTGAGTCAGGTATGTCGCCAATGGAAATCTGGTCGAATGAAGCTCAGGAGCGTTATGTACTGGCAATCCGTCCAGAATCTCTGCAGCAATTTGAAGAAATCTGTGCTCGTGAACGCTGTCCGTTTGCTGTACTGGGTGAAGCAACGGAAGCACGTCATCTTACGGTTGAAGACCCGTTATTTGTGAACAAACCGGTAGATATGCCGATGCAGGTTATGCTGGGTGGCACACCACGCATGCAGCGTTCTTATGAGGCAGCACCTCGTCAGGGTAATGATTTTGATGCCTCAAAAGTTGATTTAAACGATGCAATTTTCCGTGTTTTGAAAAATCCGACAGTTGCTTCAAAATCTTTCCTCATCACAATTGGTGACCGTTCAATTACCGGTATGGTTGCGCGTGACCAGATGGTAGGGCCTTGGCAGGTTCCTGTCGCTGATGCAGCAGTAACTACCACCAGCCTGCAAGGCTATACGGGTGAAGCAATGGCAATGGGAGAGCGTCCTCCTGTAGCTTTACTGAATCCGGCAGCATCAGCACGTCTGGCAGTAGCAGAAGCAATTACCAACATTGCCTGTGCCAATATTGAACAGATTAGTGATATCAAGCTTTCTGCCAACTGGATGGCTGCAGCAGGCCAAAAAGGTGAAGATCAGGCCCTGTTTGAAGGTGTAAAAGCGATCGGTATGGAAATGTGCCCAGCCTTAGGAATTGCAATTCCGGTTGGTAAGGATTCACTTTCCATGCGTACCACTTGGAATGATAACGGTGAAGATAAAGCTGTAACTTCTCCAATGACCGGTGTGATTACAGCATTTGCACCTGTTGGTGATGTGCGTAAAACCATGACGCCCGAGCTGAAGAAACTTGAAGATTCAGTACTGGTACGTATTGATCTGTCTAAAGGCCAGTTCCGTCTGGGTGGTTCTATTTTAGCACAGGTTTATAAAGCAATCGGTACAGTTACACCAGATGTAGATAACTTTGATGAGTTTAAAGCGTTTTTTGCACTGATTCAGGATTGGAACAACCGTGGCCTGATTCAGGCATATCATGACATCGGTGATGGTGGCCTGCTGGCAACTGTTACAGAAATGATGTTTGCCTCACGTCTGGGTGTTGCACTAGAAGAGCAGTCAGTTGAAAGTCTGTTTGCAGAAGAAATTGGTGCAGTATTACAACTTAAGGCCACTGATTGGGAAGCACTGCAGGCAGAAATTTCCGAGTCTCTACTTAAAGATGCTATCAGCCTGATTGGTTCGTTAAATACGGCCGATACTTTAAATGTAAATGGTTTAACGCTGGCACGCTCTGACTTGCAACAGGCCTGGTCGGAGGTTTCTCATCAGATTCAACGTTTACGTGATAATGTTGAAACGGCTGATCAGGAATATTCACTGATTACCAATGCTGACCATCAAGGTATTATTGCTAAACCAACCTTTGACTTAAATGAGCCAATTGAGGCACCATTTATCAATACACGTCGTCCAAATATGGCAATTCTGCGTGAACAGGGTGTAAACGGACATGTAGAAATGGCCGCGGCATTTGATAAAGTGGGTTTCAACAGTATCGATGTGCATATGAGTGACCTTTTAGCTGGTCGCGTAAGTCTGGACGAATTCGAAGGTCTGGTAACCTGTGGTGGTTTCTCTTATGGTGATGTGCTTGGAGCAGGTGGAGGCTGGGCAAAATCAGTCCTGTTTAATACCAAGTTGCGTGACCAGTTCGAGCAGTTTTTCCATCGTGAAGAAACATTCTCTTTAGGGATCTGTAATGGCTGTCAAATGTTGTCGCAGTTGGCGCCGTTAATACCTGGCGCAGAAAACTGGCCACGTTTTCACCGTAATACTTCTGAAGTATTTGAAGCCCGTACTGTAAACGTACGAGTAGAAAAATCAAATTCTGTAGTGTTAGAAGGAATGGAAGGTTCTATTCTGCCAATAGCCGTTGCACATGGTGAAGGTCGTGCAGTAATTTCTGATAACAGCTTGAGTAGCCTGAACGCTAATGGTCAAATTGTTCTGCGTTATGTCGATAGCCATGGCAACCCGACCCAGCAGTATCCTCTTAACCCGAACGGTTCTCCAGAAGCAGTGACTGGTGTGACCTCTAGGGATGGACGCGCGACTATTATGATGCCACATCCAGAGCGTACTTTCCGTGCGATCCAGCATTCATGGAAACCGGAAGAGTGGAAGGAAGATGGAGCATGGTTACGCATGTTCCGTAATGCTCGCAAGTTTATCGGTTAATTATACACATATAAAAAAAGCCACCTCAGGTGGCTTTTTTTATATAAAAAATTTCTGACTATTTATCCTCAGATGCCTTGGTATAAGGCTCAAGCTCATAAGCCTTTTCAACTTGTGGATGACGTTTCTTCTCTGTACTCACTTTTTTGGTCCAGAGTTCATCTTCAGATTTCTGTAACTGATCATTCATCTCCTGAGGCACAACATTTCTAAACAGATCACTTTTACCTTCAACGACATCAGCAATAACCTGATAAACTGTTTCAGGATCAAACTGTTCATGAGGAAAGGCCATTTGAGAGTAATCAAAGATCCACTCTTCAGGGTTGTTTTCCCAAGTTTTCCAGTCTTCAAACATCCGGTCATTGAAGCCTGTCAAAAAAGGTCCCGGATTTACAGTTGCAACCTGTACGCCAAATTCTTGCAGTTCACCATCCAGTGCTTTGGCAAATGCTTCAATTGCATGTTTGGAGGCTGAATAAGCTCCAATCAGAGGCCCGGCAGAAAGTCCGGCAACACTTGAAATGAAAATAATTTTTCCGCTGTGTTTATCTACCATTTTACGAGCCAACTCTTGTGTTAACAGCATTGTGCCGAAAACGTTCACTTCAAATTGTTCACGTAAATTTTTCTCAGGTATATCGACCAAAGAGCCGGCTTTTGAAATCCCTGCATTATTAACCAGGACATCGATATCCCAAACTGCAGCTTTTTCACGATCTTTTGGATCCGCAATATCAAGCTTTTCAAAGCGAATATTATCAAGTCCCTGAGCCTTAGCTTCCTGTTCCAGACTAAAAATCTGTGCTGCAATCTCGACACCTGCAATCACTTGATGATTCTTTGCCAAGAGAAATGCTGCACCTTTACCAAAGCCGGTGCCCGCACCTGTAATTAGTACTGTTGCCATAAAATAATCCTGAGATTGTTATGAATTTTTTTACTATTCGGTAATTTATTCAGCTTGCCTAGTGACAATAACGTTGGCTATACGATATTAAAGATAGAGATAACAAAAAGGAGGTTCTATGTTAAAGCTGATTTACTTCGTTCCTGATGAGTATCTGGATTCTACCAAACAAGCAATCTTTGCCGCCGGAGCAGGAGGAATAGGAGATTATGAACATTGTGTATGGCAGGTAAAGGGAATTGGGCAATTTAGACCAATGCAAGGAGCGAACCCACATATTGGTCAGGTCGGAAAAATTGAACAAGTAGAGGAATGGCGGGTAGAATCAATTGTACCTGAAGAAAAAGCTGCTGCTGTTGCTCGGGCGCTAAAGAACAGCCATCCTTATGAAGAACCAGCATTCGAGTTTATTCAACTTCTCAACATACAATAGCAGAGCTGTTTTCAGCATCTTTATGAACAAGCTAAAGCTGTAATAGGCGATTGAAGCAGGTTTTATTTTAAGAAAAACTTCCCTTTAAAATCTATTACTTTAGCCTACTTACTGCTCTATACAAAATAGCCTGTTTATACCTGTCTGCTTACTTTTATTAATAAAGTAAGCAGAAGCAAGAAAACCTATTTTACTTACTTATACTCGATGACACTCATGAAAACTTTTTAAACTTTTTGTATAAAAAGTTCGCGATCAAAACGGTACTGTGGAAAGAATACACCATCTTTGGCCCGTTCACCTGCAGCAATCACCATGATTGGATATTGCTGGTCATTTAGTTCCAAAATCTGGCGTACCATCGGCTCATCAAAACCTTCCATCATGCAACTGTCAAAACTGTAGGCACGTAAAGCCAGTACCAGATTTTCACATGCCAGCGCTGTGGTCTTGCTTGCCCAGAGTTTGGCATCTGCAGGACTAAATGCAGAGACTGGCATCTGCTTATCCAGACTGCGCGCCACTTTAAAAGCAACTTTCTTAAAGTTGCCAAAAGCATTCAAATAGCCCGTTTTATAGTTATACGGAATATACTTGTAGTATTTCTTGATTGCTGGCGGCGCTTCTGGAAAAGGAAATTCATTGACATTACGTTTTGCCATTTCATCAATGCGGTCTGTACGTGCAACACAGACAATCAGTTCAGATGCAGTTTTGGCAGCGAGCTGGCTCATACAGGCTTTTATCAGCTGCTGTTTTTTATCAGGATCTTGAACTACATAAAAGGTCCATGGTTGCAGGTTAGATGAATTAGGTGCCAGTAAAGCTAAATCCAGACACGCATCCAGCACATCTTCTGGAATGGGCTTATCAGTAAACTTACGTACTGAACGGCGGCTTTCTACAACTTTTTTGAATTGCTCAACGTCAATATCCTGAGGTGCAGGTTCATAGTAACGTTTCTTTTCTGGCTGTTCACTATCTTGGGTATAATTTTCAGTATTTGGCATAATTAAACAGTTCAATTCAATAGGAAGATTTAGAGAAAATCCTCAGAGGCAGAGGAGTATAGACAACAAAAAATCTGGACACATCTCAGGTATCCAGATTTGAGCATAAAACTTAATTGAACTGTGTAAAGTCAGGTTTACGTTTTTGCATAAAAGCCTGTACAGCTTCCATCATTTCAGGAGATTTAACGCGCTGCATAAAAATTTCAGCTTCTTCATCAATGCACTCAATAATATTAGCTAAATCTTTTTTCATTAGCGCTTTAGTCTGTTTAATGGAGGCAAGCGGTAACTGAGTTAGATATTCGGCAGCTTTGTGAGCATAATCATAAACATCATTTTCAATAATCAAGTTAATAATTTTGGCATCTTCATAGATGTCATCCTTAATCACACGATTGACCAAGCCTACCTGTTCGGCAGTTTTTGCTGTGAATTTTTTAGCACTAAACAGCAGTTCAGCAGCACGATGGTAGCCTGCCTGCTTAACAAGAAGCTGACTTGCTGCACCTTCTGGAGAAAGACCTAAACTTACAAATGGAATCTGGAAAATAGCATCATCATCACTGTAGACCAGATCGGCATGCAACAGTATAGTTACTCCTATACCAATAGCTACCCCCTTAACCGCTACAATTAAAGGCTTTGAAAATTTTGCTGATGATTTAAGCAAGACAAAAGGGGGCATATTGCCTGCTTTATCCTGTAAAGGCTGCTGGGTAAACTGCATGAAATCTTTCATGTCATTTCCTGCAGTAAAGTCATCATTTAAGCCACGAAGTATTACTACACGTACATCACTAGAAATATCTGCTTCATCAAGTGCCTGAGCAATCCATAAATAAAGCTCACCATATAAGGCATTCTTGGCTTCAGGCCGGTCAATAGCCAGCGTAAGAATTCCGTGATCCAGTTTTGCCTTTAAATGTTGATGTGGTTGTTGTATACAGCTTAATGTCATCGTACTATCCATGCTTTAAATCATGATTTTATTATGGCTTATTATGTCGCATATCTTTTTTGAAAATGCAACTGATGAGTCATTAAAGCTCAGAACTTATGTCATATACTTTTGATTATCTTGTCTTCATCGGGCGTTTTCAGCCTTTTCATTATGCACATTTGCAGACGGTACAGGTTGCCTTAAGTCAAAGTCAGTATGTGATTCTGGCTTTAGGTTCAGCTCAAAATGAACGGAATCTCAAAAATCCATTCACAGCTTCTGAACGTGAAGAGATGATTTTGTCCAACTTTTCACTAGAAGATCAGAAGCGAATTATTTTTGTTCATGTCATTGATGTCTATAATGACGAAAAATGGGTAAAGCAGGTTAAAGCTTTAATTAATCAGGTGGTTCAAACTGGCTCTAAAATTGGTCTGATCGGCCATTTTAAAGATGCATCATCATATTATCTGAAACTATTTCCAGAATGGACGATGGTTGAACTGGAGAGTCTGGAAGGTGCCATTTCTGCGACGCCACTGCGCGAAGCCTATTATCAGGGTATAATTAAAACAGAAGCTTTCCCGGCGGGTTCACAAAATTTTTTGAAGAATTTCCAGCATGGTCTGGTATACCGTCAGCTACAGCAAAAATATAAAGAGCAGGACTACAGCAATATACAGTAATGAAGATTAGATTAAAACCTTTAGATAATTTAGCGATATTAGAGAGTTTATATGTCGAACCAGTTAAACTTGAAAAAAACACCTGTAGTCTGCTTCACACCTTTCTTAAAGAAATCAAGCAAGACTGAAGACCACAGACCCATAAAAATGCCGGCTAAAGTGCCGGCTTGCTATTAGAGTTTTTATGGTTTATTCCACTTCACTCATTGTGCGGATATCATCTAATACTTGAGCAGCATGACCAGCTGCGGTGACTTTACGGTAACTCTTCATTAGCTGGTTGTTATGGAACAGGAAGGTAGAACGCTCGATACCCATAACTTTTTTGCCATACATATTTTTTTCTTTAATGACATCAAAATGTTTGCACAGGATTTCATCTGCATCACTGACCAGTTCAATTTGCAGTTCCTGCTTATTAGTAAAATTCTGATGAGATTTGACTGAATCACGAGAGATACCCACGACAGTAGCACCCATAGCATCAAACTGGTCTTTTAATTCAGTAAACTCAAGGGCCTGAGTAGTACAGCCGGGTGTAGAATCTTTAGGATAGAAATAGAGAACCAACCATGCAGATGGCACTTCAGATAAGTTGATCTCACCATTTGCGGTTGGGAATACGTGGTCAGGTAATTTAATATCTTCAGTACTCATGGTTTTCTCCAAAAACTAGCCACGAATGTGGCTAGTAAAATAATAAGGCAATTATTTTTTTGCCTGCGCTGATTTCATAGCTTCTTGGGTCAGGTTTTGCAGTTTTGAAGTTAGCTGTGGACCGAAGCACGCTTGTAAATCACTATTTTGTTTTTGAACAAAAGCTAAACTGCTTGGGCTTTTCTTCTGGTTAATTGTGCTCTGGATTTCCCATTTTTGAGCATTGGTCAATTTACCATCTGCTTCTACAGCACAGGTACAGTATTTGCTTACTTCAGCAGCAGAGAGTTTCTTGCTTTTGCCTGTTTCTGTTTTACAAACATTGATCAGGGCAGATTTAACATTTGTGCTTTTATAAGCCTGTTGAAGAGGATTTGCTTCTGCAGCATGGGTATTTACTGTTAACAGAGTAGCTGCTGAGAACAGGGAGGAAAGGAAAAGTTTTAATGCTAAGTTCTTCATAAATTGTACCTGGTGATTACGGTATATAACGTGTAGGGTCTTCAATACCTGCTTCTTGGAAACCTTGTTTACGAAGTCGGCAGCTATCACATTGTCCACAAGCACGTCCTTGGTCATCTGCCTGATAGCAGGAAACCGTCTGGCTATAGTCTACGCCATGTTCAATGCCCAAACGTATAATATTCGCTTTAGATAAATGTAACAGGGGTGTTTCAAATTTTAAAGGTTTACCTTCTACTCCCACTTTAGTGGCCAGGCGCGCCATATTGGCAAATGCTTCAATAAACTCAGGACGACAATCCGGATAACCTGAATAATCTACGGCATTAATCCCGATTACTATAGCCTCTGCATCAAATACTTCTGCAGCTGCCAAGGCATAAGACAAGAAGATGGTGTTACGGGCAGGAACATAAGTTACGGGTATGCCTGACTGTTCCTGTACAGGGACATCAATATTATGATCTGTCAGTGCCGAACCACCCAGGTTGCCCAGGTCAATATTAATAACGCGATGTTCTACGCCGGCACGCTGAGTAAGTGCTTTAGCTGCATCCAGTTCAGTAGTTGAACGCTGACCATACATAAAGCTGATAGCGATACACTCATAACGTGCCTGTGCCCAAGCCAGACAGGTTGTTGAATCTAATCCACCAGATAATAAGACAATTGCACGCGAGCGCATATATTGTTTCTCCAATCTTTCTGTACCGTGATTAACGGCCAGTTTCATCATTCCAAAGTAGCTTGTGTAGTTGTAACTGGAAGCGAACGGGAAGCTGGTCATCTAGAATCCACTGTGCTAATTCACGAGCCAGTTTAGGTAATTGGGCTGCACCTTTTTCCACTGCAAACGCAGGAGAGAACCAGACTGTACTGACTTTCTGTTCTAGGGAGTACAGCGCAAGCTGCTCTTTGGCCCATTGGTAATCATCACGGTTACAGATAACAAACTTGATTTGATCATTTGAGGTCAGAAATTCTAGATTTGACATTAAGTTACGTGTAACTTCTCCAGAACTTGGAGTTTTTAAGTCTAGAACTTTTGATACGCGTGGATCAACTTTAGATACATCGAGTGCACCACTGGTTTCTAAAGAAACCTTATGTCCTAAATCACATAAACGTTGTAGTAAAACCAGACAATTCGGTTGTGCCAGTGGTTCTCCACCGGTTACACAGATGTAAGGTGTATTATAACTTCGGGCAGTTGCAATGATTTCTTCAAGTGACTGACGTACCCCTCCTTCAAAAGAGTAGGTCGTATCGCAATAGGTACAACGTAAAGGGCAGCCAGTCAGACGAATAAATACTGTTGGTAACCCCGCAGCGTTTGCTTCTCCCTGCAACGAATAAAAAATCTCCGTAATACGTAAACCAGCTGCCGGATCAGACACTGGAATAACGGAAGAACGTAAGGGATTCATAGCCCAATATCACCTTCTATAAAAAACAAAAATCTCTACGATCAGGCATGACCGTAGAGACCTTTAAACAGACAAAAAATTAGTCAGCGCGAAGCAGATCATTTAGACTGGTTTTAGCTCGTGTCTGAGCGTCTACCTTTTTCACGATAATTGCAGCATAAAGGCTGTATGTTCCATCTTTAGATGGCAAGTTCCCTGGTACAACAACTGAACCTGCAGGAACACGGCCATAATGGATTTCGCCAGTTTCACGGTCATAAATCTTGGTAGATTGGCCGATGTAAACGCCCATTGAAATGACAGAACCTTCTTCAACAATAACACCTTCAACAATTTCAGAACGTGCACCGATGAAACAGTTATCTTCAATGATAGTCGGGTTGGCCTGAAGCGGTTCAAGTACACCACCGATACCAACACCACCCGACAAATGAACATTTTTACCGATCTGTGCGCATGAACCTACAGTTGCCCATGTATCCACCATTGTGCCTTCATCTACATAAGCACCAATATTCACATAAGAAGGCATAAGAACCACATTCTTAGCTTGGAAACTACCACGGCGAGCTACAGCAGGTGGCACTACACGTACGCCGGCTTCTTTGAACTGCTCTTCAGTCCAGCCAGAAAATTTGGTCTCGACTTTATCATAAAAACGTAGGTCACATGATTCGATTGGCTTATTATCATTTAATTTAAAAGATAATAAGACCGCTTTCTTCAGCCATTGATGAACAATCCATTCACCATCAATTTTTTCAGCTACTCGCAGTGTACCGTTATCCAGACCTTTAATGGCTTCTTCTACAGCTTGACGCACTTCTGAGGGACAATCTGCTGCGGTAAAGTTGGCGCGGTTTTCAAAGGCCTGCTCAATAATAGTTGAAAGCTGAGTCATGATATTCCTTCCTGAAAAAATTTATGAGAGTTTACACTATTTGTGTATAAAAACAGCCAAAAACTAGCAAACTTTTCATCTATAAAGGTCTCTGGTATGGGTAAAGTAAATATGAAGCTTTTTAGAAATATTTTTACAAAAAAACATGTAAAAACAAGAAAAAACGTTAAATGTATCAAAAAATAACAGAAACCACGTAATTTGTGTCTAAAAACCCACTTAGGTTTTATCTAACATACAAGACACGAAACAATTATAGATTAAAAAACAAACTCTTCTGAGGAGATTAATAATGAAAGCTTTAAGAGTTTTAGCGACCGCTACAGTTTTAAGTGCTATTGCAGGTTCTGCATTGGCAGCTGATGAAATAATTGTCACTGAAGAAGGGGTTTCAACGTTCTCTTTCTTTAAACCAGCTTCAGTACGTGCAGAAGTTGGTACTACTGGTTACGGTGGCGCGATTTCATATAATGCCAATCCATATGTTGGTGTAACTTTAGGTTACAACGGTGGAGATATCTCTTGGTCAGATGACTTATCTGTAAATGGCTCAGATTATGACATCGATATGGATAACAATAATGTTTACTTAAATGCTGAGATTCGTCCTTGGGCAAACTGGTTCTATATGGCTGCTGGGGTAGCTTATGTAGATAATGATTACGACTTGGATCGACGCATAGGTGCTAGTGAAGGCTTCACTGTAAATGGAACTGATTTTGTTGCTGGTACTAGTGGTGCACGGATTAATGGTCAACTTTCTTATAAAAATAATTTAGCACCGTATGTAGGTATCGGTTTCTCTCCAGCAATTACTAACCGTTGGGGCGTATTTGGTGAAATCGGTGCATTTTATAATGGTAACCCAAATGTCAACTTGACAGCTTCTGGTACAGCTATCACTACTGAGCCTGGTACTGACTTTGCTACAGCAGTTGAACGTGAAGAACGTGATATTGAAAATGATAACAAATATGAATGGTTACCAGTAGCTAAACTGGGTGTAAGCTTCCGCTTCTAATCCAGTCAGCAATAAAAAAACGGACTAAGGTCCGTTTTTTTATTGCTTTTATAATTATTCAATCAAATTTAAAAATTGTCTTAAAAACTTACTCTTCTGGATAGGCCACTTTCTTGAGTGCTTTTATGTCAGCTTCAGGTGAACACAACGAAATAAACTCGTAACCATAACCACGTAACAAATGTCCCTTACGAACTGCTAACCAAGTGGTATTTAAACCAAAAATATCAGTTTGAATTTGTTTTAAGCGATAGTCGCGTTCCGCATCATAAGCGACGTTATTAACGATGCCTACCCCCATACCGAGTTCTACATAAGTTTTAATAACATCTGCATCAAGTGCAGACATTACTATATCAACTTCAATATTGGCTGCTTCAAAAGCCTTGTCAATTTTAGAGCGTCCAGTAAACCCGCCATGATAAGTAATGATTGGATAGTTAGCCAGATCTTCTAGACGAATATTTTCTAGTTGGGTTAAGGGATGATGCTGTGGAGTAATAATGCTGTGTTCCCATGTATAATATGGAACACTGGCCAGATTTTCTTCTGTTGTCAATGATTCTGTAGCAATACCAATATCAGCTTCCCCCTGTAAGAGCATTTCTGAGATCTCTACCGGACTGGCTTGTTGCAGGATGAGATGAACTTTGGGAAAAGCTTTTTTAAACTGGTTAACAATTGGTGGGAGAACATAACGCGCTTGGGTATGAGTGGTAGCAATAGTAAGTGTACCTTCATCAACTTTGTTGAAATCATCAGCCAACCGCTTGATATTTTCTGCATCGACCAGCATACGCTCAACAATATTCAAAAGAGATTGGCCAGGTTCTGTCAGACCTAGCAGACGCTTACCTTTACGAATAAAAAGCTGTACTCCCAGTTCATCTTCAAGATCTTTAATATGTTTGCTAACACCTGACTGTGATGTATAGAGTGCCGCTGAGGCTTCAGTCAGGTTAAAATTCTGTCTTACCGTTTCCCGAATAATTCTAAGTTGCTGAAAGTTCATCTGGATTACCTCAAAAAAGAGTGGGGCATATACAGCCCCTTTATTATATTTACGCGACCTGATCTTCAAACAGGTGTAGGGCAGAAGCACTGATCCATACATTCTGCTGTGCCCTGAACTGATGCTGTTTTACTTCTTCTGGTGAAAGCGTGATTTCAATCAGATTACCATTGCGGTCCTGCAATTCTGCTACAACATTACCAGCAATCCAGATTTCACGCAGAAATGTTGCCTGAATCGTATTATCTTGCGGTTGAGCGTGAATACGTAATTCATCAGGACGGGCAAACGCAACAACTTTTCCCTGCGCAATTTCTACACTATGAGGGAGCTGGATACGGTCTTGTCCAATCTGGATAATGCCTTGCTGATATTGCCCTTCAAAACGGTTGGCCTGACCCAAGAAGTCAAATACAAATGGCGTAGCTGGTTTCTCATAGACTTCCCGAGGTGAACCAATCTGTTCAATATTACCTTTATTCATCACCACGATTTGATCAGCAACTTCAAGCGCTTCTTCCTGATCATGGGTAACAAAGATGGAAGTGATATGAAGTTCGTCATGTAAAGTTCGTAACCAGCGACGTAACTCTTTACGAACTTTCGCGTCAAGCGCACCGAAAGGCTCATCTAGCAATAAAACTCGCGGTTCTACTGCAAGCGCACGCGCTAAAGCAATACGCTGACGTTGTCCACCTGAAAGTTGGGCTGGATAACGGTCTGCCAGAAATCCTAATTGCACCAGATCTAACAGGCGGGTTACCCGTCTTTTAATTTCAGCTTCCGATGGTCGCGTACTGCGGGGACGTACACGCAAGCCAAAAGCAATATTGTCAAATACGCTCATATGTCTAAATAGCGCATAATGCTGAAATACAAAGCCTACCTGGCGTTCACGAACATGTACATCGGTCGCATCGCTACCTTCTAGCAGAACCTGTCCGCCGTCTGCCGATTCAAGACCGGCAATAATCCGGAGTAAAGTTGTTTTACCACAACCTGAAGGGCCAAGCAGGGCAACCAGTTGACCTTCAGGAAAATCGAGTGAAATATTTTTTAGTGCATGGAATGCACCAAAGTGTTTTTCAATATTTTTAACTTGAATACTCATGGGGTCATTCCTTAAGAGGTGGTTGAATCATCATTACGCTTAGCTTGTTTTTCCTGCCCGAGTTCCACCCAGGTTTTCAGGATTAATGTCACAATTGCCAGTAATGCCAGTAGTGATGACACAGCAAAAGCGGCACTGAAGGTATATTCGTTATAAAGAATTTCGACATGCAGGGGTAATGTATTGGTTTCCCCACGGATATGACCAGATACAACTGAAACTGCGCCAAATTCACCCATAGCTCGTGCATTACATAAAATTACGCCATAGAGCAGGCCCCATTTAATATTGGGTAAAGTCACTTTCCAGAAGGTCTGCCAGCCAGATGCGCCCAGTACAATTGCAGCTTCTTCCTCTTCATTACCTTGTGACTCCATTAATGGGATCAGTTCACGTGCTACAAATGGCACAGTAATAAATATTGTGGCTAAAACAATCGCAGGAGTGGCATACAAAATTTTAATATCATTATCTATCAGCCATTCTCCCAGCCAGCCTTGAGATCCAAAAATTAGGACCAGCATCATACCGGCAATAACAGGCGAAACCGAAAAGGGCAGATCAATAATGGTGGTCAGAATAGACTTGCCTCTAAAGTTAAATTTGGCTACACACCATGCAGCAGCTACGCCAAAGACTACATTAAGAGGTACTGCAATCGCTGCTGTCAATAAAGTCAGTTTGACTGCAGATAAAGTATCCGGATGGACCAGCGCCTGAAAGTAAACCCCGACACCCTGCTTAAAAGCTTCAACGAATACCAGAATAAGAGGAAGAACCAGACAGCTTAGAAAAAATAGCAGACCGATAGTGAGTAATAGATAGCGTACCCAAGCTGCTTCCCGGGTCGCATCGCGTGACTGCAGTTTTTCTGCCAGTGCATTACTATTGGTGGTTAAACTCATCTTGCGGTTCTCCCGGTACGACGGCTGGCCCAGGCCTGCAACAGATTAATCAGAAATAAAATCGCAAATGAAATTAAGAGCATAACCACAGCAATAGTGGTCGCAGCCGCATAATCATACTCTTCTAGCCGTGAAATAATCATAAGGGGAGCAATCTCGGTTTCAAAAGGCTGATTGCCTGCAATAAAAATTACAGAGCCGTATTCGCCCACTCCCCGAGCAAAAGCAAGTGCAAAACCGGTTAAAAGAGCTGGAAATAGAATAGGTAAGATAATTTTAGTAATAGTCTGAAAACGGGTTGCACCTAATGCCGAAGCCGCTTCTTCCAGTTCAGTTTCTACATCGCTTAAAACAGGTTGTACCGTGCGCACGACAAAAGGCAGACCAATAAAAATCAGTGCCAGTGTAATCCCGATAGGGGTATAAGCGACCTGAATGCCTAAAGGCTCCAAATACTGTCCAATCCAGCCAGTGGGTGCATAAAGAGAAGTTAAGGCAATACCTGCAACTGCAGTAGGTAGCGCAAAAGGCAGATCGATCAAGGCATCTACCAGCCGTTTTCCTGGAAAACTGTAACGTACCAGACACCAAGCCAGTAGTAATCCAAAAACAACATTAATAAAAGCGGCCAGCAATGCAGTCGTAAAACTGAGCTGCAGAGATTTTAAAATACGCTCTGAACTCAGAATTTCCCATAAACCATCCCAGCCAATACCTAGCGACTTGATAAATACCGCAGAAAGAGGGATCAGAACAATTAAAGACAGATAAGCAAGGGTAAAGCCTAAAGAAAGACCAAATCCTGGCAGCACTCGGGAACGCTGCAACATGTTAACTCCTCAAAAGAGAGTATGCCCACTTAAAATAAGCAGGTGAAATAAAACTGAAAAAACTGCTCAAGCATATTCATGAGCCTTTAAATTGCAAATCTGAAAAACAACTCAGTATTATCAGTAATATTGATATTTAAGCTGTTTTTCTCTGCAATTAAAAAATCGAAAATCTCCGGAAAAGGCCCGAAGCCGGAAGCTACATTAATATGACCTACTTTACCCAAGCTAACCGGTTTTAGATTCCAGGCATTAGCAAAAAACTGGGCATCTTCAAGCTTAAACCACGGATCATTGTCACTGATGATTAGCTGGGCCGGGACACGGATTTTTAGATTCTGAAAATATTCTGCATAGTTATATTGACTGTTCCGTGCAAAACCGGCCTCACCAAAACGTTCAGGATTAGCTGGAGCGACCAGTACCAGATTTTTGATTCTGTGTGCCAGCTCCGGATATTCGGCAAGTGCGGCGATGCTGGTCAGACAGCCAAAGCTATGCGCTACAATCTGGAGAGATTCCTGATGCAAACTTACAGTTTTCACAAACTGCGCAATCCATTCCTGAAGTATTGGCATATTCCAGTCTGTTTGCTGTACACGGGAACAGGACCTGAGCTGTCTTTGTAACCAGGATTGCCAGTGTTCATATTCACTGCCACCTACGCCCGGTACAATTACTGTATGTATTGAACTCATGTCTGATCCCCCGGTTTACACAGAACTCTACTTTTGACTGTTATTGATTTTTACAATCTGGTCAAATACACCGCCATTTTCGAAATGCTGCTTTTGTACCTTATTCCAGCCACCAAATTCCTGATCAATTGTGACCAGCTTCAGCGGTTTAAAAGTACTACTATATTTTTTCAGGACTGCCTCATTACGTGGTCGGTAATAATTACGGGCAACCAGATCCTGTGCATAAGGTGAATACAAGAAGTTTAGATAACCTTTTGCAACATTCAGATTCCCTTTTTTGGCTGCATTTTTTTCTACAATCGCTACAGGCGGTTCAGCCAGAATAGATAAAGAGGGCGTAATAATTTCAAACTTGCCAGGCTGTTCACGTACTGCCAGAAAGGCTTCGTTTTCCCAAGCCAGCAGCACATCACCAATACCACGTTCAGCAAACGTTGTAGTAGCTCCACGTGCGCCAGAGTCAAGCACTTTGGTATTTTTATAAATCTGGCGAACAAACTCCTGTGCCTTGGCATCATTACCCCCTGGCTGGTGCTTTGCCCATGCCCAGGCTGCCAGATAATTCCAGCGCGCGCCTCCAGATGTTTTAGGGTTTGGAGTAATAATTCCTACTCCCGGTTTTACCAGGTCACCCCAGTCTTTTATTCCTTTCGGATTGCCTTTACGTACCAGAAATACAATAGTTGAAGTATAAGGTGTCGAATTCTGTGGTAATTTTTTCTGCCAGTCAGCAGGTAATAATTTTGCTTTTTCAGCAATTACATCGATATCAGCAGCAAGTGCCAAAGTCACCACATCAGCTTCCAGTCCATCAATCACCGAGCGTGCCTGCTTACCTGAACCGCCATGAGACTGGCGTAAATTCAGGTCTTGACCGGTACGTTGTTTCCAGTAAGCACCAAACTGCTTATTTACCTGATCATAAAGCTCACGCGTTGGATCATAAGACACATTGAGAAAATCTTTAGCTGCAAAGCTTGCAGTAGAGGCCGAAAGTAATGCTGCAATTATTCCAATTTTTACTTTTGAAAATTTCATATTTTATCCCCAATATTTTGCATAAGCATAAAAACATGAAAGCAGAATAGCGCCAGTCTTTATCCATAAAAAATAATAAAAAACGAATTCATTATGAAAAATAAAGAAAAAGAAAATATACTTCTGTTTCTAAACTAAGTTGCAGAATCAACTGGATACTTCATATCGATGCTGTTTTTCAAGAATGCTGAGAAAATAGAAAATGTTCCTATTGAAGACCGGGCTTTTCAGTATGGGGATGGCTGTTTTACGACAGTCCGACTGCGGAATAACCAGATAGAGCTGCAAGATTTACATTGGGCTCGGCTGAGGAATAGTTGTGAGCGTTTATATCTTGACGCTGATTTTGACCTGATTGATAAAACACTTGAACAGCTACAAAATCATTATCCGGTATTAAATGGTACTTTAAAAATACTGATCAGTCGCGGGACGGGGCAGCGGGGTTATAGTTTGCCTGAACATCCGGCCGATATTTATATACTGTTTTATCCTAAAGCCAGTGAAGTGATTAGACCGCAGCTGATCCGAAGTGGTGTGCTGAATCAGGCTATGGGTTTATGTATGCCGAGTCTGGTAGGTATTAAATCTTTGAATCGTCTGGAGCAGGTGCTACTTAAAAAGGAAGCCGAAATGCAGGGTTGGGATGAGGCACTGGTCACCGATGTGCAGGGAAGTGTTGTTGAAGGCGTGAGCAGTAATTGCTTCGTTTTTCAAAACAATACATGGTTTACACCGGAACTTCGCTATAATGGCGTCCACGGTGTGATGCGGGCGACAATCCTGTCACGCATGCAGCGGAAAAATATCGTCTGCGAGCAGCGTTTCATTGACATGGAAAATATTGGGCATTTTCAGAGCCTGTTTTTCTGTAATGCATTAAGCCCCATGAAAATTGTTACTCAACTTGGACAGCGGAGCCTGGATTCCCAGCCTTGTCTGGATTTATTCCGTATTTTGCAACTGGATCAGATTAGCTAGTTTATGCCGAAACCTCACTCAACTCCGAAAAAAAAGAATGCTAAACCTACGTTCCCTGCTGTAATGATGATTATTGCAGGCCTGTTCATACTTGGCTTGGTGGTGCTCTGGTCAAGCCTATTTAAAAATTATCCGGTAAATGGGCCGAAACAAATGCTGGCAATTAATCCGGGAGACACCTACTCAGGCTTTATTGACCAGCTGGCTGAAGATGACAAAATCAGTTTTTCAATTATTTTAAAGCTTTACCAGAAACTAGTCATCCATGACACATTAAAGGCTGGTGTATATGAAATCCAAAAAGGCATGAGTGTTCGGCAAGTACTTGAACTGATCTCGAACGCTGAAAATGCCCAGATGAACCGGATTTTAGTGATTGAAGGCACGACCTTTAAGCAGTTACTTGAAAATCTGAAAAAGGACCAGCTGGTTACTCATACTATTACTCATTTACCAGAACAGCAGCTATTAAAGGAATTGAATATTCCTTACAGCCATCCGGAAGGGCTATTTTCACCAGACACTTACTTTTTTGCAAAAGGTGAAACCGACCGCAAGATTCTAACCCATCTCTATACACGCCAGATGAAAGCACTGGATGAGGCATGGCAAAACCGGGCCAGTGGTCTACCGTATAAAGATAAATATGAAGCACTGATCATGGCTTCTATTATTGAAAAAGAGACCAGCATTGATAGTGAACTGCAACAGGTTTCCGGAGTATTTGTGCGCCGCCTGAAAATGGGAATGCGCTTACAGACTGACCCGACCGTAATTTATGGTATGGGGGATAACTATAAAGGTAATATCACCCGAAAGGATCTGCGTACACCAACACCTTATAATACCTATACAATTTCTGGTTTGCCGCCAACGCCAATAGCTTTGCCAAGTAAAAAAGCGATTGAGGCAGCAATGCATCCAGATAATTCAAATAATATTTACTTTGTTGCCACCGGCAATGGGGGGCATAAATTTAGCGCCAGCCTCGAAGAACATAATCGTGCAGTACAGCAATATCTATCTGTACTGCGAGCTAAAAATTAGGAGAGTAGGATGTTTATCAGTTTCGAAGGTACAGAAGGCGTAGGAAAAACTACTCTAATCCGTGAAATTTATGCACATTATGAGCAAAAGGGCGCCGGGATCATACTCACTCGTGAACCGGGTGGAACACCTTTAGCTGAACAGATTCGCGCACTGTTACTCTCTGTTAGTCATGATGAAAAGATGAGTGATGATACCGAGCTTCTGCTGATGTATGCAGCAAGAGCACAACATTTACAACAGATCATTTTACCTGCGCTTCAGGCCGGTAAAACGGTTTTGTGTGACCGTTTTACCGATGCCAGTTTTGCCTATCAATGTGCTGGACGTGGTCTGAATGAAAATAAACTGGCGCTTCTCAACCAGTCTTTTGTTTCTCGTATGCCAGATATTACATTATGGCTAGATGCACCGGTTGAGCTGGGAATGTCTCGTGCCCGTGAGCGTGGTGCACTAGACCGTTTTGAACAAGAAAAGGTCAGTTTTTTTGAAAAAGTGCGCGCAGGTTACACTAGATTATGGCAACAACATCCGGAACGGATTAAGCGCCTTGATGCTACACAAGCACCAGAAAAGGTACTTGAACAGGCGTTGGAACAGATTGGAAAACTGGCCTGAATTAAAGGCCAGTTTTAGAAAAGGATTGGATTAACCAAGTGCTGGTTCGACTTCCTCATTAACCCGTGGTTGACTAACTTTGAAATCTGGTGGCATTAGGATGGTTTTTCGAAGTTCAGGCGCCAGCTCCGGATAATCCAGCGTATAGTGCAAACCACGCGATTCTTTACGTTCCATCGCGCAGCGTACAATCATCTCGGAAACCAGTACCAGATTACGCAGCTCAATCAGGTTTTTACTGACCTGATAATCTTCATAATATTCAGTGATTTCCCGTTTAAGCATCTCAATTCGATGCAATGCACGCTTGAGGCGTTTACTGGTACGGACAATACCAACGTAATTCCACATGGTCTGACGCAGTTCGTCCCAGTTTTGCAGTATTACAACATCTTCGTCTGCATCGGTAACCTGCGAGTCGTCCCATTCAGGCACAGCAGGCAAGCTAACTTCAGGGTTAAACTGGCTCTGGATATGCTGGGCTGCACTCATGCCATAAACAAAACACTCTAGCAGGGAGTTACTTGCCATTCGGTTCGCACCATGCAGACCGGTATAGGACGTTTCCCCAATGGCATATAGGCCAGAAATATCGGTCTGGCTATACTCATCCACAATCACGCCGCCGCAAGTATAATGCGCAGCTGGCACCACGGGAATCATATCTTTGGTAATATCAATACCCAGTTCAAGCAGACGGGTATATAAGGTCGGGAAGTGTTCTTTTACAAATTCAGCCGGTTTATGGGTAATGTCCAGCCACACATGACGAATACCCAGCCGCTTGATTTCAAAATCTATGGCACGAGCCACAATGTCTCGAGGGGCCAACTCGGCACGCTCATCAAAACGCAGCATAAAACGTTCACCCTCTGGCAGACGCAAATAAGCACCTTCACCACGCATGGCTTCTGTAATCAGGAAAGAGCGGGCTTGAGGGTGATACAGACAGGTTGGATGGAACTGGTTGAATTCCATATTGGCCACACGGCAGCCAGCACGGTACGCCATGGCAATTCCGTCACCGGTTGCAATATCAGGGTTAGATGTATACAGGTAGGCTTTCATAGCTCCTCCGCAGGCCAGTGCGGTAAATGGGGCTAAAAAAGTATGGACTTTGCCAGTCTTTTCATTAAGTGCGTAAAGGCCGAAGGCCCGATTTTTTTGCTCATCTATTCCTAATTTTTCGGTAGTAATCAGGTCAATTGCAATATAGTTTTCAAATATGGTCAGATTTTTCTGTTCTCGGGCACGCTGCACCAGTGTCGTTGAAATCGCTTTGCCGGTTGCATCGGCAGCATGAATAATCCGGCGCTGAGAGTGTCCGCCTTCACGGGTAAGATGCAGTTGTTCGGCATCATCCAGCGTAAACTGTACGCCATGTTTGAGCAGAAAATCGACTGAAGGTTTACCACCTTCTACAGTATGTTTAACCGCGTCCAGCTCGCATAACTGGGCGCCTGCAATCATGGTGTCATCAATATGCTGTTGAATAGAGTCAGTTTCATCCAGAACTGCGGCTACGCCACCCTGTGCATAATATGTGCTGGCTTCTGTCAGGGGAGCTTTAGCTAAAACAGCAATGTTATAATGGTGAGGTAATGATAATGCCAGGCTTAATCCGGCTCCACCGCTACCTATAATAATGACGTCAAACTGATGAGTTGTATTTAAACTGCTCATATTCATCGGCTATTTGATAGAAATTCGATCATCAGACCGTTTTTTGCCTAAGAATGCAAGACTTAAAACGCTCAGGTTTAACCAGAATTTCCAATTAAATTTAAATTTTGTAACGTTTTGGCTAAAACCTTGTTTTAAATTATTCATCAAACATATTATTAATCAAAATTAAAAAACCGTTCAGCTAAAAAATTATCATTTAACTGCAGTATGTGAGTTGTGCTTCATGAAAAATCGCTTATTACAAAAAGGAATGTACGCTGCTGTTTTTACTATGGCAGCGGTACAGACACAGGCGGCTTCTACAGTCGATTTCTCTAATCTGGTTGAGCAGGTCAGTCCGGCTGTTGTGAGTGTAAATGTTGTCAAGAAAATGACACAGGAAGAGCTGTTACAGCAGCAGGTACCGGAGTTATTACGCCGCTTTTTTGGCAATCAGGTGATTATTCCGCAGCAGCAAGTACCGCAAGAAAAAACCGGCTACGGCAGTGCCTTCTTTATTAGTAAAGATGGTTATCTGCTGACCAATCATCACGTAGTTGAAAATGCCTCACGTATTAGCATCACCTTGAATGATCGTCGTGAGATTGATGCTACTGTAGTTGGAAGTGATGAACGAACTGATGTGGCTTTACTTAAAGTTAATGGCTCAAGCTTTCCAGCTCTACGAATTGGCAATGTAGATCAGCTCAAGGTTGGTGAACCGGTGTTGGCAATTGGCTCGCCATTTGGTTTTGATTATTCTGCGTCAGCGGGAATTGTCAGTGCTAAATCCCGAAGTATGATGGGAGAAACCTCTGTACCATTCATTCAGACAGATGTTGCGCTTAATCCCGGTAATTCTGGAGGGCCACTATTTAACCAGCGTGGTGAAGTTGTGGGTGTGAATTCACGTATTTTTAGTGGAACAGGCGGCTATATGGGCCTGTCTTTTTCCATACCAATTGATGTCGCAATGGATGTCGCTGAGCAATTAAAGAGTAATGGCAAAGTGATCCGCTCTTATTTGGGGGTAATGCTGCAAGATATCGACCGTAATCTGGCAGAAGCGTATAAATTGCCTAAACCGGAAGGTTCACTTATTACCCAGGTCGCACCAAATTCTCCCGCGGCCAGAGCAGGACTAAAAGCTGGTGACATCATCTTGCAAATTAACGGGATGGCGATCTCCCGTACTTCAGATCTGTTGAATTATCTCAACCGTCAGGCTCCAAATCAGAGTATTCGCTTGCAGGTATTACGTGACGAGAAATTGAGTAATATTACTGCTATGCTCACTACGGCACCAGATAATACGCCAGCAAAAACCAATACACCTGTACAAAGTAAAGGACCTGTTTTAGGTATAGCTATTCGCAATCTGACCGAGGCTGAAAGCAGGCAGTTGGGTGTTGATGGCGGAGTATATATTCAGGAAGTTATGCGAGGGGGGCTGGCAGCACAATCCCGCTTGATGCCAGAAGACATCATTACTCAAATTAATAATACGCCTGTGCGAAACAGCGATGAGTTTGTAAATGCAGTAAGTAAGCTGAAAAAGAATACGGTAGCCCGGGTTGCGCTGATCCGTCAGGGGCAACGCGCCATCTTGGGCCTGCGGATCCAGTAACAAACTATATCAACTTTTAAAGCCATCCTGCAGGATGGCTTTTTATTTAAGTACCATTAGCCGGATGATGCCTTTACACTAGATGTTTTATGTGAGTTGATGCAAGACAGGAAAAAATTGCACGTGAATACATTTTTTGATTTAAACATTCAGGTTCAGCCAGAGCATATTGATAGTTTGGGACATGTAAACAACGTCGTATATGTCGCATGGATGCAACAGGTGGCGGAAGCACATATTGAGGCACTTGGACTGGGGCTGAAACAGTATCAGGAACTTAAACATGCCATGGTCGCAGTTGAGCATCAGGTACAATACCGTAAAGCTGCATTTGAGGGGGAAGAACTGATACTACGTACCTGGCTCTATAATATTAATGCATTGTACTCATACCGTCAGTACGCCTTTTACCGTCCACAAGACCAAACCCTGCTGTTTACCGGTCAGACCAAATGGGCATGTATCGAAATAGCAACGGGTCGCCCAAAACGTATGTCGCCCACTTTTACTCAGGCTTACCAGCCAATTTCAGCAGAGATAAACCCGATGGATTTCTCGACAATCTAAAATGGTCGATATGGTTTTTCCGGGTTTTGCTGATTTACAGCTCAAAGCAAAAGAGCATGATTTATGGATACTTTAAAAATTCCATCTGTTATAATCGCTCGCAATTTCCCGAAACAGCTTTTGCTATGTACCTTAAATTTTGTACATAGCCGTATACATTTTTCAAGGTAGCCCATGGCGCAAGCTAAAAAATCTGTTGATATCAAAAACATTCGTAACTTTTCGATTATTGCGCATATTGACCATGGCAAGTCGACCCTGGCAGATCGATTCATTCAAATGTGTGGTGGATTGCAAGACCGTGAAATGCAGGCACAAGTGCTTGACTCAATGGAGCTTGAACGTGAACGCGGTATTACTATTAAAGCCGCTTCTGTAACACTTTATTATACGCATCCGAATGGTCAGGAATATCAGCTCAACTTTATTGATACCCCAGGGCACGTTGACTTTTCTTATGAAGTCTCACGGTCACTGGCAGCCTGTGAAGGTGCTCTACTGGTAGTTGATGCAGCACAGGGTGTTGAGGCACAGTCAGTTGCCAACTGTTATACCGCAATCGAACAGGGCCTTGAAGTTCTGCCAATTCTTAACAAGATTGACCTGCCACAGGCTGAGCCTGAACGCGTCATTCACGAGATTGAGGAAATTATCGGGATTGAAGCGACTCATGCACCGACTTGCTCTGCAAAAACCGGTATGGGTGTGGATAAAGTTCTGGAAACACTGGTTGAGGTTATTCCGGCGCCAGAGGGTGACCGTGATGCACCTTTACAGGCTCTGATTGTTGACTCATGGTTTGATAATTATTTGGGAGTAGTTTCCCTGGTTCGTATCAAGCAGGGGCGTGTGCGCAAAGGCGATAAAATGCTGGTGAAATCAACAGGCCAGACTCATATTATTACCTCTGTGGGTATTTTTAATCCAAAACATACTGAAACCGGAATGCTCGAAGCAGGCGAAGTAGGTTTTATTATTGCCGGTATTAAAGATATTTTTGGTGCTCCTGTTGGTGATACCATTACTCTGGCCTCTACGCCAGAAGTAGGTACGCTGCCGGGCTTCAAAAAGGTAAAACCTCAGGTATATGCGGGTTTATTTCCGATTGACGCCAGTGATTTTGAGCCTTTCCGTGAAGCATTGCACAAGCTTCAGATTAATGACTCGGCACTATTTTTCGAACCTGAAAGTTCTGATGCGTTAGGATTCGGTTTCCGCTGTGGCTTCTTGGGAATGCTGCATATGGAAATCGTTCAGGAACGGCTGGAACGCGAATATGATCTGGATTTGATCACTTCTGCCCCTACAGTAGTTTATGAAGCATTAACTAAAGCGGGTGATACGATTTATATCGACAGCCCGTCAAAAATGCCTGATGGTTCTACTGTTGAAGATTTGCGTGAGCCAATTGCAGAATGTCATATCTTGGTGCCACAGGAATATCTGGGTAATGTTATGACGCTGTGTATTGAGCGTCGTGGCGTTCAAAAAGACATGAAATTCTTGGGTAATCAGGTCTCTATTACTTTTGAAATTCCAATGGCAGAAGTCGTGATGGACTTTTTTGACCGCTTGAAGTCCTGTTCACGTGGTTTTGCATCACTAGATTATAACTTTGTCCGTTTTGAAAGCTCCTCACTGGTAAAAGTAGATGTGCTGATTAATGGTGAGAAAGTTGATGCTCTGGCAATGATCTGCCATCGTAATGATGCGCGTCACCGTGGTATTGCTCTGGTCGAAAAAATGAAAGATCTGATTCCGCGTCAAATGTTTGATGTAGCGATTCAGGCAGCTATTGGTGCACAAATTATTGCCCGTTCTACTGTAAAAGCCATGCGTAAAAACGTCTTGGCGAAATGTTATGGTGGTGACGTGTCACGTAAGAAAAAACTCCTGTCTAAGCAGAAAGAAGGTAAGAAACGCATGAAGCAGGTGGGTAGTGTTGAGATCCCTCAGGAAGCGTTCCTTGCAGTCTTAAAAGTAGAAAGATAATAATAAGAGGTCATCTAGCTCATGGATTTTGATTTTAACTTGATCCTCGTTCCAGTCACTGTCATTTTTTTCCTGGTGTGGCTGCTCGATAAACTTGTTTTCAAGCAACGCAAAACGAGGGGCCGTGGCAATGAAAATTTTATCATTACCTGGGCTTATGACTTCTGGCCAGTACTAGCTATCGTGCTTGTACTGCGCTCCTTCTTTTATGAACCTTTTAATATTCCGTCAGACTCTATGGTACCAACCCTGGAAACCGGAGACTTTATTCTGGTCAACAAGTATCAGTATGGAATGCGTCTGCCGATTATAAATAAAAAATTCATTGATATTGGTGAACCTGAACGTGGTGATGTGGTGGTATTCCGTTATCCACCGCAGCCAAGTATTAGCTATATTAAACGTGTAGTCGGCTTACCGGGTGATCATATTGTATATGACCATGGACAGCTGAGTATTAATGGACAGCCAGTTAAAAAGGTTCCGGTTGAGTTCAGCCGTGAAAAGGATATTCAGGACACGCCAGCTTCGATCTATCATAAAGAAACTTTGGGCAAACATACTTTTACCATGCGTGAGCTTGAAGGGGTAAATGTTGCGCGTCAGGCTCCATTTATTAACTATGTTGAAAATGGAAAATACTCGGGTGAAGATGGTCTTTACTGGGAAGTCAAAGTTCCAGAAGGTCATTATTTCGCTATGGGAGATAACCGTGACCAGAGTGCAGACAGCCGCTTTTGGGGGTTTGTGCCTGAAGAAAATCTGGCCGGTCGAGCAGTTTATATCTGGATGCATAAGGAACCCGGCTTCAAGATACCAAGCTTTGCACGTAACGGTAAAATTGATTAACCATTTGGGTGGGTAATAACAATGCGTAATGCTCAGCAAGGCACTTCTTATATTACAATTCTATTTGCGATTATTGTCTTTGCAATGGTGGTAAAGGCTGTAGTAGCCATATGGCCAGCATATTGGGATAACCGTGTGATTAACAGCCAGATTGAAGAGTTATTAAAAGACAGTCCAGCAGATATAACGCCAGCAAAATTTACCCAGCAGATGGATCAGCGTTTGGACATGAACAATATTGATGACTTGCAGTTCAAAGATATTGCCCAAGTTTCAAATGATCAGGGTTTACATGTAAATACCCGCTATGAAGTGAGAAAACCTTTCTTGCTTAATATTGATTTAGTACTAAAGTTCGAGAAGAGTTTTGATCAAAGGTCACTCTAAGGTAAGTGATTTTCGCTTACCCAGCCGTATCGGCTATCAGTTCAAGCAGCCTGAGTTATTGCAGCTTGCCCTGACCCACCGGTCGGTTAGTCACAAATATAATTATGAACGTCTGGAGTTTTTAGGCGATTCACTATTAGGCATGATTATCGCCAACTATTTGTATCATGCGTATCCTTTTGAAAATGAAGGCCGGCTGACCCGCATGCGTGCTACTCTGGTCAGGCAGGAAGCATTAGGCAAGATTGCAAACGATTTGAAACTTAGTCAGTGTTTAATATTAAGTACAGGTGAATTAAAATCGGGAGGACACCACCGTGAATCGATTCTGGCCGATACTGTAGAAGCCATTATCGGGGCAATTTATATTGACTGTGGTGAGCTCAAGATTTTACAAGACATCGTACTGAAGTGGTATGGTCCATATTTAAACAATATTGAGCCAACCGACCAGTTAAAAGACCCGAAATCCCGGTTACAGGAATATCTGCAAGCCCGTAAAAAACCTCTCCCTGTTTATGAGGTGGTCGATATTCAAGGGGATGCACCGAACCAGCATTTTAAAGTGGAGTGTTCGGTCGACAGCCTGCCTAAATTTATCGGAGAAGGGTCAAGTCGTCGCTTTGCTGAGCAAGCAGCAGCAGCGGAAATTTTAAAGTTATTGGAGCAATAGACTGCATGTCGATCCAGCCAGATCAAAACAGTACAGATCAAGAGTCAAACACACCGGACAATAACCTAATTGACCAGTTCTTTAGTTCACAGGGTGTGACTATACCTGCTGATTTTAAGAGTGGGTTTGTGGCTATTGTCGGACGTCCGAATGTCGGTAAATCAACTTTGATGAACCACCTGTTGGGACAAAAACTCTCTATTACTTCCCGTAAGCCCCAGACAACACGACATAAAATTATTGGTATTGATAGCCGTGAAAAGTCACAGGCCGTTTATGTAGATACTCCGGGAATGCATAAGAAAGAAGTGCGTGCCATCAATAAGATGATGAACCGTGCAGCACATTCAGCCCTACGTGATGTAAATCTGGTTCTATTTGTGGTAGATGCCCATAAGTGGACACAAAATGATGACTTGGTGCTTGAGAAGCTGAAAAATGCTGAAATGCCAGTCATTCTGGTTATCAACAAGATTGATACTATTGAAGAAAAAAGGACATTGCTTCCTTTGATTCAAGAACGTACTAAACTCATGAATTTCGTGGAAATTGTACCAGTTTCTGCATTGCGTGGTGCAAATCTGGAACATCTGCGCGATACAATTGACAAGTATTTACCTTTCCAACCGCCGCTATACTCATTTGACCAGATTACTGACCGTTCAGAGCGATTCCTGGCATCAGAAGTAATTCGTGAAAAAATTATGCGACAGCTTGGTGAAGAGCTTCCATATGACCTGACTGTTCAGATTGAATCTTTTAAAACTGAGGAGCCGGCATTAAATGAGAAGACTGGCCGGATGAAAGCTGCCTGTACCTATATCGATGCCACCATTTTTGTTGACCGTCCTGGACAAAAAGCCATCGTGATTGGTGAAAAAGGTGCTAAGCTGAAAAAAATCGGGATGGATGCCCGTATTGATATGGAAAAAATGTTCGAACAGAAGATCATGCTGACGTTGTGGGTAAAAGTGAAAGGTGGCTGGTCTGATGATGAACGCGCGCTCAAGAGCTTGGGATATAGTGATATCTAAGGCTTAAGCTTTTTGCAGGAGTTCCGTAGTGATCAAGACAATGGCAATGCTGATAAGCATTCTAATGCTGCAAGGCTGTATTCATAAGATTGTTACGGTTCCTGTAAAGGTGGCTTATAAAACCACGAAAGGGGTAGTCAAGGGGACTGCGGCAGTGGTGGGTGCAGTTATCCCTGATGGGGATGATAAAGATCAGGCATCAGATCGGGACTAGCTCAACCCTATGCGCAATGAAGCTTTGCATGGTTACCTGATCCATTATCGTAAATATCGTGAGAAGAGTCATCTTGTCTATTTATTTACTGAGGAATATGGCCGGATTGATGGAATTTTACGTCAGGTTCCCCCGCCACAGTATCAACCTTTAGCACTTCAGGCTTCTGGTAAAGGTGAACTCAAAAATTTCAGTAAACTTGAAATTGTAAATCAGCCTATTTTCTTTTACGGTGATGCATTCTTCTCTGGCTTTTATTTAAACGAATTATTACTTCGGTTATGTCCGCTTGAAGAGGCGATGCCACAGACTTATCAGCAGTATCAGTTGACATTAGTCAAGTTACAGCAACTGGCAGTAAATACACAGCCCGGGCTGCTATTAAGACAAATTTTACGCCAGTTTGAACATATTTTGCTTGAAGAGCTTGGTTATGCTATCGATTTCTCGGTAGATGCCCATCAGCAGCCAGTTGAACCGGAACGACATTACCATTTTCAGATCCAGGAAGGTTTTATACCTGTACAAAAAGCCAGTTCAGCTACCTTGGCTGGCCAGAGCCTTCTCACAATGCTGGACTATGAAAAAGGTGCAGATTTCTCCCAGCCACAGTTACAGCTATTATCTCGACTTTATCGCCAGATGATTACATCTTTACTGGGTGACCGGCCATTGAAGAGCCGCCAGTTATGGATTCAAAATACTCATTCTCAATCTTAATCAGGAATTTATTATGGCTGCATTGCTTGGTGTAAACATAGATCACGTTGCTACTTTAAGACAAGCACGAGGCACCGTTTATCCGGACCCGGTGAATGCGGCACTGATTTGTGAACAGGCCGGTGCAGAGGGTATTACCCTGCATTTACGTGAAGACCGCCGTCATATTCAGGATGGTGATGTACGCCGTATGCGTCCAGCTTTGAAAACTCGTATGAATCTTGAGATTGCCGTAACTGATGAAATGGTTGAGTTTGCTAAAGAAATCCGTCCACAGCATGTTTGCTTTGTACCGGAGAAACGACAGGAACTGACCACAGAAGGCGGTCTGGATGTAGTGACTAATTTTGAAAAAGTTAAAGCAGCAACTCAGGCATTATTACAAGTTGGTTGTGATGTTTCTCTCTTTATTGATGCCGATCTGGCACAGATTGACGCGGCTATTGCCTGTGGTGCACCTACCATCGAAATTCATACCGGTGCTTATGCAGATGCCCATAATGAAGCAGAACAACAGGCAGAGCTTGAACGTATTATTAAGGGAACTGAATATGCCTCAGGTAAAGGCCTAGTGGTAAATGCAGGACATGGTTTAAACATTGACAACGTGATGCCAATTGCAGCAATTCCACAGATCCATGAATTAAATATTGGACATTCGATTATTGCAGATAGTCTTTTTATTGGACTGGCACAAGCTGTACAGCAAATGAAAGCAGCAATTAAGGCAGCACGTTAATTATGTCCACTTTAAACTATGATGAACTGATGCAGCCAGTAAAAGCTTTTCTCGGTTGTGAAACCCCGAAAGCCTGGCTGGATGAAGCACTGAATAATTTAGAACTACTGATGCAGGACCATGCCAACTGTGAAAAAAAAGCAGCTGGTACAGCAATGAACCTGATGTTCCGTTACAGCTTTTTTACCGACTTGCAAGTCAAGCTGGCACAGTTAGTTCGTGAAGAGATGCTGCATTATGAACAGGTACTTGAGTTTATGGCTAAACGTGGTCAAGAATGGAAGGCGGTCAGTGCTGGGCGTTATGCGGCCGGCTTGCGCAAAGAAATTCGTACTTATGAGCCAGAAGCTTTAATTGATGTACTGATTATTGGGGCCTTTGTAGAGGCGCGTTCTTGCGAGCGGTTTCATGCACTTGCACCACTGGTTGATGAAGAGTTAGGGCGTTACTATCGCTATCTGCTTAAATCTGAGTCTCGACACTTCGAGGATTATCTTGCTTTGGCGCTCGACGTGGCCAAGACAGCAAAACTTAAAAATGCTCAAGAAGATATCCAGACACGCATTGAACATATACGGAAAATTGAAAAAGCTCTGATTTTAAGTTCAGATGATCTTTTCAGGTTCCACAGTGGTGTTCCGGCTAAAACAGCAGCTTAACCCCGAGTGGTGATAAGAAATCCTTCTTTATGAAGGATTTTTTTAGTTTGAAAAATAGTAGTTATTAAAAAACAGACAATAAAAAGCCCACTTTAATGCTGTGGGCTTTTATATATTTGGCTCTCCCACCTGGGCTCGAACCAGGGACCTGCGGATTAACAGTCCGTCGCTCTACCGACTGAGCTATGGGAGAATCTGAATGCGATTATAGAGGGATTTTAAAGTGGGTCAAGCTTAAATTGTCATATTTCTGATGCTGGAATCCCATATGCTTTTTATTTAGTCAAATATTGAAATAAAACAGAAAAAAGCTTTACAGTGCGAATCAACTGTTGCTAGATTAATAACAGAACAGAGCGCTTGAGTAAAACCAAGCAGTGTGGATTTAAACCAACTTGCCAGCACTAAAATGGCTAAACAGGAGAAGGCGAATGAATACGCTATCTATTTCTCAGATTTTCTCTCATTTTTCTTTATATCAGAAAAATTATCTTTCTATTATTCAAGATGCTGAACAGTATTTTACGCCGGTAACAGAAGCCTTTATTGAGCTTTGGCCAGCTGGTAGACATCAACTTTACTTAGGTGATCTGCTACAACTCTGGTTGAGTGAAAAGTGGTTAATAGAAAAAACCCATTCCTCAATTTTAGATACTCTTTCAGCAACACCGCAACAGATTCAGCAGCTGAAGAAAGATCAGTATATTTATCAAATCACAGGCAGCAACTTATCTGGTCGGAATCAGGCAAAAGTCTGGTCAGCTTCACAGCAAGATGTAGCCTCAGTGTCGTTAGACAGTGCCTTTAAGTTTTACTGTATTTATAAGGGAATGACCCGTCCGCAGAAGCACCATATAAATCCGGGTAAATTTCTGAAATCAGCAATTTAGAGAGATCCTGAAAATTCTAAGATAATAATTAACTTTATAGCTGGCTTATGAAGATAAAAACGCTTAAAGAGAGCATTACTTTAATACTTTGAAGGCGTAAAGCTAGGTTAGAGTTTGCTGAAAAACAGGCTTGCTCGATTCAGGATTTTTAATCTGGAGCAAGCCGGAGAAGAATAACTGCTAATTACGGAGAATCATGCAAGTGGCTGTTGCAAAAGCATAAAGTTTTCCTTCTTCATCAAAAATTTTTCCTTCAGCAATACCAAGGTTCTTGCTGAGATTGATGAGGGTACCTGTGGCTTGTAATTCTTTATTTTTAGGGATTGGACGGCACATTTTAATATTTAAATCTATAGTTCCATATCCTGCACCTGCTTCCAGCATACTGTGAACTGCACAGCCTGTAACAGAATCCAGAACAGTTGCTGCAAAGCCTCCATGTACACCACCTAACGGGTTCAGATGCCGCTCATCTGCTTTCACCTTGAAGGTAACAGTACCCTGGGTGACTTCTACAGACTGCATGGGCATGGTTTTGCCAATGCTGGCTGAGGGCAATACCCCATCACGTATTGCTGTGAGCAGTTCAAGACCGGTCATTTGTTTGGGATCTTTCATTTTTCTTCCTGTTCTATTATTAATTTATAAAGTTCTAAAAAGGAACTTGTTGTTAACTTAGCGGATCGATTAAATTAAAGTCAATAAATTTTTATATGTTAGACAGAAATGAAATGGTCTGAAACCCAGCAGCAGAATTGTCCTGTAGCACAAACACTTGCCATGATTGGTGACCGTTGGACTTTATTAATTATTCGTGATGCATTTTTAGGACTGTCCCGTTTTGAACAGTTTCAAAAATCATTGGGAATTACCCGACATGTACTTGCAGAGCGTTTAAAACGTTTGGTTGAAGAAGGCATACTGGAAAAACAAAGTTATATAGACCGCCAGCAACGTTTTGAGTACGTGCTGACTGCCAAAGGTAGGGACTTAAAACCTATTTTAATGGCAATCGTCGAGTGGGGTGTGCAGTGGACAGATGCAGAAAAACCAAAATTTTATTTGAAAAAAGAAATATTGGAAGAGTTAAAATAGACAGTGAATCCGAGCTAAAAAAGCCTGCTATTTAAGCAGGCTTTTCTAATTACAGGATTTATTTGGCAGCTTTTTCAGCCTCAACAGAAGCAACAGCTGCATTTACACCTTCAATGGAGTCTGCTGCTTTTTTAATACGTGCCAGAGCATCTACCAGTACTTCATCAGCAGTAGCATAAGAAATACGCATAAAACCTCCCAGACCAAATGCATCACCTGGAACTACTGCAACACCAGTTTCTTCCAGTAACCATTCAGAGAATTCTGTGCAAGATTTAAGACCTTTAGCACGAATAAGAGGTTTAATGTTGGCATAGGCATAAAAAGCACCATCTGCAGGCAAACAAGAAATACCATTGATTTCATTAAGACCATTTACAACAAGGTCATGGCGGCGTTTAAATGCTTCAATCATTGGTTCAAGTACATCTTGCGGGCCATTAAGTGCAGCTTCTGCAGCAACCTGTGAAATTGAGGTCGGGTTAGAAGTTGACTGAGACTGGATCTTTTTCATTGCCCCAATCAGCTTGGCAGGACCTGCTGCATAACCAATACGCCAGCCAGTCATTGCATAAGCTTTAGATACGCCATTTAATACGATGGTGCGGTCATATAAATCTGGCGCAACAGTTGCGATATTATAAAATTCATCATCCCACCGGATCGGTTCATACATATCATCAGATGCAATATAAACTTCCGGATATTTGCGAAGGACCTCAGCTAGAGCTTCCAGTTCAGCTTTGGTATAAATCATACCTGTAGGGTTGGAAGGGCTATTTAATACCACCAGACGGGTTTTGTCAGTAATTGCAGCTTCCAGCTGTTCAGGCGTAATTTTAAAACGCTGCTCTTCACCGCATTTCACAATAACAGGTACACCTTCGGCAATAATCACCATATCTGGATAACTGACCCAGTAAGGTGCAGGAATAATTACTTCATCACCTTTATTTAAAAGTGCGAGTGCAAGGTTAAAAAATGACTGTTTACCACCGCAAGAGACCAGAATCTGGTTTGGTTGGTAATCCAGATTATTGTCACGTTTAAACTTGGCAATAATTGCTTTTTTTAGGCCTGGCGTACCGTCAACAGCGGTATATTTAGTAAAACCATTATTGATCGCTGTAATAGCAGCGTCTTTGATGTGTTGTGGTGTATCAAAATCAGGTTCACCTGCGCCCAAACCAATCACATTCTTTCCAGCAGCTTTTAACTCAGCCGCTTTATTGGTTACAGCAAGCGTTGGGGACGGTTTGATGGCATTTACACGATCAGAGAGACGTACGTCCACGGCAATATTCCTTCTTATGGGGATTAAAAATAAAAAGCAATATTATCTTAGCGTAAAAACTGCTTAAAGGGCGTGTAAAAATTACTATATCAGTAAAAAAATGAAAAAGATGGAATCACCTCATGATGAAGCTACAAAAAATCCCGGAATGTCTGTTCGATTTGAACGGAAAAGCACGTTACAATATGGATTGTTTTATTTTGAGTTAGTGTATGAGCCGAAACAAAAAGCCACTGGTCAAGCTCCCGTTTCCAGTGCCGGCAGCCGATCATCCGGAGCAGGTTGCTGTGCATAACCAGGTTCGCCCTAAAGCTGAAAACTATGCCGACCGTACATGGGCTCCGCCACGTGGCACTCGGCGCTCTATGGGTAAGCGTTAGTTATAAAAACAGGTAGATTGCCTGTTTTTATAACCCCACACAGTTTAATTTATAGCGTGCTGTTTTGGTAATAATGTTGTTTTTTCTGATACATCTGCTGATCAGCACGTTTTAATAAAGCTTCTATGCTTTCATTTTCCTTACTCGTAGCACATCCCATGGAAATACTGATAGGTTGGCTGGCATAATACTGGTTATCAATCTTGAACAGTTCTTCAATAGTTTGCGTTACAGTCAGTGTTTCAGCTTCTGTAGCTGTAGGCAAGAGAATGACGAACTCATCACCTCCAATGCGTGATGCAGTATAACGGGTGTTTTCAATCGCCTGATTAAGTACGTTTCCGACTCTGCGCAATAGCCCATCACCAATATCATGACCTAAGGTGTCATTAATTTCCTTTAAACTGTTCATGTCTATAAAAATACAGGAAACAGGACGCAAACGGCTACGTTCAAGACGTTTGACTTCCTCAGAAAAGAAGGCCCGGTTGCAGAGCTGAGTCAGCACATCATGCCTGCCCAGATATTCCAGATAATTTTCAGCCTTTTTACGTGCGCTGATATCGGTTAAAGCGACCTGCACCATTCCCCAGTCTTCTTCATAACCGGGAAATACGGTAAATTGCAAAATAACATAACGGACACTGCCATCAAGCGCATAATTAACTGCTTCACGCTGGTGATGCAGATTACCATTCCAGAGTTCAATCAGCTGTTCACGGAAGGTCTGCTGCATCTCGTCAGCAAAAATCTGATCAGTATTTTTTAATAAACTCTCTTTATCTGGCGCTTTAAACAGGTCCAGTGTTGCCTGATTTACGTCGATAATCACAATATCATCGATACACTGGTTAACGAACTCACTATGAACATCTAAAAAGGTATGGAAATCCTGAATATTTAGCTGTTTTAGCTGATCAAAACGCTGTTTGATGCGACTGAAATCTTCTACCCATAAAGAAGTCGGTGAGTAGATAAATAATGATTCGGCAAGAATACGGTTCTTTTCTTCCTGACGTCGGGCATTTTCGTAGTGGGTAATATCTTCTGTGGTTAGAAGCAGGCGTGAAAGATCATGTTCATAACCAGGTAAAACGATAGCTCTTAACTGAATATCTAAACGTTTACCAGTTAGGGTATAATTTACAGCAGTACTAAAAAATTCGGTTTCTCCCTGCCATAGTGCTACTAGTTCCTGAATGTGGGTTTGATACATGTCCTGCTGAAAAATATTTGCAGTATGTTTAATCAGATCTTGCTGGCTGTCTGCTTCAAAAACTTCTAAAGTTTTGGGATTGACCCGAATGACCTTGATTTTATGAGCACAGTTGCGTACCCGTTCTACATCTTCTTTAAGAAATGCAGCCAGATCATTTATACCTTCTGAACGCCAGACATCAAACTGTTTTTTGATTTCACTATAATCTTCAAGCCACATGGGAATTGGAGACAGATCAAATATTGAAGAATCAAACAGTTCCATGCTTATATCCACATTTTAGGTGACTGGCGAGAGTATAGGGGTAAACAGATTTTTTTAGAACAAATAAGCCGATGAAAATAAGTGGTTATCTGGATAACAGATATTTTTGAAGCTGTAATTACTGAGCTGAATAAGTTAATAATCTAAAAACCTGTCATATTTTACTTTTAATATTTCTAGTTTCAGCCCAGTAATTTATAAATATATAATAAAATTAAAGTTTAAGCTTTGGCAAGCCGATTGACCGGATGCTCAATTTCAATTTCTCCTTCCCAAAGGCGAATAAAATCCTGTTCATTAAAATCATAAAGTTCCATCAATGCGATGATGACACCAGTAAACACCAAGGCTCCTTCAGTGTTTTCCGGGAAATCATAAATTTTACCATTAAATTTAGATAAAATATCACTGATCTCATGTTCGCGGCCACGTCCATAGCGGTCACGTGGATACATATCTTCATTAAGTACAATCAGGGCAACGGCTTTTTCAGCTTTTTTCAACCGGGTTTTGTCTAAGGCCGCCTCAAACGAGTCACTACCATGATTAAAATAGAAAATGACCTCATCATTAATAAATTGTCTTACCATATCTCGGGTTAGGGTCGGAAACTGTTTTAAAGCATTTCGTTCTACATAAGGCTTAAAAGATTCAGGAAGTATCACATTTTTTGAAATACCCTTAAAAAATGGAGCAATATCTGAAACTTTGTAGCCTGCAATACCACAACCCAAGGCGGTAATAAAATATTTCATTTTAGGGTGGTTACGGGTATAAACCTTGAAATCCTCTACATAATGCTCAATCTGGCTAAGTGGCATTTGCTGAATATGCTCGTTTAAAGTGGGGATAGCATAACTTTGCCCCGCCCAACCTCGACCCACACCTTTTACTGCTCCAAAATACTGGTGGGCTACCCGGGCAGCGCCATCACTGTGTTCGCCTGCCAGATTACTGCCAAATACAAATACAGTATCTTCAGGCAAAGCTTTGATAATACTTTCATCGTGATATTGGTAGACCATATTAACCAGACTTTTTAGAGAAGTGTGTTGTCATGTTGCCGCTGAAAATGCATAGGGTCAAGTGAAATCTTGAGCGCTTTGAAGTGTAACCAAAACATAGCAAAAAGCTATCAGGAAACGCTTAAACATAAAAGAGTTAGTGCCCGAATTCTGTTAAAATATACAGGTCAATCATGAGCAGAGAAGAGTATCAGTGAGCGAGAGCCGTCCTTTTGAATTGGTTACACAGTATGCGCCTGCCGGAGACCAGCCACAGGCTATTGAGAAACTGGTTAAAGGCATCCAGCAAGGGTATAAAAGTCAACTGTTACTTGGGGTGACGGGTTCAGGTAAGACCTATACTATGGCGAATGTTATTGCACAAACCCAGCGGCCCACCATTGTAATGGCACATAATAAGACTTTAGCTGCCCAGCTCTATGGCGAATTTAAAGCTTTTTTCCCCAATAATGCCGTTGAATACTTCGTCAGTTATTATGACTATTATCAACCAGAAGCTTATGTTCCGTCCTCTGATACCTTTATTGAAAAAGATGCGGCAATTAATGACCACATTGACCAGATGCGGTTGTCTGCTACCCGTTCTTTACTAGAACGTCGTGATGCTATTATCGTTGCTTCGGTCTCTGCTATTTATGGCTTGGGTGATCCTGAAGCCTATATGAAAATGCTACTGCATATTGTTCAGGGAGACCGTGTTGGCCGTGACGATATTATCCGCCGTCTTGTAGAGATGCAATATACCCGTAACGAGCTTGAGTTTGTGCGTGGTACCTATCGGATCCGCGGTGAAATTATGGATATTTTTCCGGCAGAGTCAGAACAGAATGCGATCCGTATTGAACTATTTGATGACGAAGTAGATTCAATACGCTGGTTTGACCCTTTAACTGGCAAAATGCTGCGCAAGGTACCCCGTGTAACAATTTACCCGAAAAGTCATTATGTGACACCAAAAGATAATCTGGTTCGTGCAATTGATACTATTCGTGACGAGCTAAAAGACCAGCTTAAATTCTTTCGCGAACACGATAAACTGCTTGAAGCCCAGCGTATCGAACAACGTACCCGGTATGATCTGGAAATGATGCAACAGCTGGGTTATACCAACGGTATCGAAAACTATTCACGCCATTTATCTGGACGTCGTCCGGGTGATGCACCTCCGACTCTGTTTGACTATGTACCTGATGATGCTCTGCTGATTATTGATGAATCACATGTTACTGTACCGCAAATTGGAGCCATGTATAAAGGTGACCGTTCCCGTAAAGAGAACCTGGTAAATTATGGCTTCCGTTTGCCTAGTGCGCTGGATAACCGGCCCATGAAATTTGAGGAATGGGAGCGGATTATACCCACTACGGTCTTTGTGAGTGCCACACCTGCCCGTTATGAACTGGAAAAGTCAGAACAGGTAGTAGAGCAGGTAGTACGGCCAACCGGACTGATTGATCCGGAAATTGAAATACGTCCAGTACTAACTCAGGTCGATGATGTCCTATCAGAAATCAACATACGTAAAAATTTAAATGAGCGTGTACTGGTGACCACTCTTACTAAACGTATGGCTGAAGATTTAACTGCTTATTTGAAAGAATACGGAGTAAAGGTAGCCTATCTTCATTCAGATATCGATACTGTGGAGCGCGTAAAAATTATTCATGAACTTCGTACCGGGGTGTTTGATGTATTGGTCGGCATTAACCTGTTACGAGAAGGCCTAGATATGCCAGAAGTATCCCTTGTCGCGATTCTGGATGCAGATAAGGAAGGTTTTTTGCGTTCCGAGCGTTCACTCATTCAGACCATTGGTCGCGCCGCACGTAATATTAAGGGCAAGGCAATCTTATATGCTGACCGCATTACGGACTCTATGCAAAAAGCAATTGATGAAACAGAGCGTCGCCGCAACAAACAGATTGAATTTAATGAATTGCATGGAATTATTCCGCGTAGTGCAGTGCGTCAGGTCATTAAAGAAATTGATACTGGAGAAGTATTAGCTGAGGACGAGATTGATGAGAAAATCACCGCGCAGGCACTTTCTCTGACAGCCGATGAACGGCATATTTTAGCTGATCCAAAACTTCTAAGTAAGCATATGGCGAAGCTGGAAAAAGAAATGCTTAAAGCTTCTAAAGAGTTACAGTTTGAACAGGCAGCCCGTCTTCGTGATGAAATTCTGCGGCTAAAAGCCCAAATGTTACAATAGTGGCAGGCTGAAAGTTTTTCGCAGCAAATTCATAACATAACACTACAAAGAGTGCAAAAAGAACGAGTTAAGTTAGATTATTCTGTGAAATAACTCTTTCATTTCTACGAGGTTTCATGTGCTATGACTAAAAATATATCAAAAGCAGGTTGGCAATTAACAAAGATTGCAGTAGGGGGAGCATTGCTAACTGGTCTTGCTGTCGGGACAATGGCATATGCGCAAAGTAAAACCATGCCTGTGGTTGAGCGAGTTGAACTGGATAAGTATCTGGGTGTATGGTACGAAGTAGCCCGAAAACCTATGTACTTTCAGCGAAAATGTGCGCGTGATGTTACAGCTACCTATACTTTAAATGAAAATGGCAACATAACAGTAGATAATCGCTGTTATACCCAAGAAGGTAAAATGATGCGTTCACTAGGTGAAGCATATGTGATTAACCCTCCATTTAACAGTAAACTTGAAGTCAGTTTCTTGCCAGAGGCAATTCGTTGGTTACCCTTAGGTCGAGGCGATTATTGGATCTTGAAGCTTGATGACAATTACCAGACAGTACTGGTAGGGGAACCTTCTCGCAAGTACTTGTGGGTACTGTCACGTACACCACAGGTTAAACAGGATGTGGTAAATGAATACCTGAATTATGCTTCTTCATTGGGTTATAAGCTTGATGATATTATTCATACTCAACATACGAATAAATAATAGATTTGTCTTGATCTTCTGAGTCTTAGAAAACATGTTTAAGCATGATTTTTAAATAAATAGATGAATTTTCCATTTATCTTTTCTGCTCCTTTATAATGCAAGATTAAAAAATAGAGGGGCAGTAGAAAGTGTTTAAAGGCGTTGTGCTATCCGTTACAGCATCAGTCACCTTCGGGGTTCTCTATTTTTTTACAACCTTTCTTGCTCCTCTTAATAGTGAGCAAACCTTTGCTTGGCGTATGCTATCAACTTTGCCATTTCTGACATTTTTTATGTATTGGAGTGGTGATTTTAAATATATTTCTGCTATTTGGCAGCGGCTTAAAGCCAAACCTCAATTTATTCTAATGTTATTGGTTAGCTCCATTTTATGTACTTCCCAGTTATGGCTCTTTCTGTGGGGTCCAATGAATGGACGAGGCTTACAGGTTTCATTGGGCTATTTCTTATTACCACTGGTCATGGTGCTGATAGGGTGTATTTTATTTAAAGAAAAGTTGTCAAGATTTCAGGTAGTAGCAGTGGCACTGGCAGCTATAGGTGTTGGCCATGAAATCTGGCGAATCGGCGGTATAGCTTGGGAAACAGCCTATGTCGCCGTAGCCTATCCCTTTTACTTCTTTTTGCGAAAAAAAATTCATACAGATCATCTGGGAGGCTTCTGGTGGGATATTGTATTAATTCTTCCGGTTGCAATTTATTTGAGCAGCATTGGTCTACATAGTTACAGCCAGTTTCTTGCTTATCCCCACCTATTCCCGGCGATAGCAGGTCTGGGAGCCTTAAGTGCATTAGGCTTGGGCAGTTATATTTTGGCAAGCCGTTATTTGCCTATGGTAATTTTTGGCTTGCTCAGCTATCTGGAACCTGTACTGCTAGCCTTGGCTTCAGTTGCCTTGGGCGAAGCAATCTCAGGCGATGAATGGCTGACCTATATTCCTATCTGGTGTGCAGTATTGGTGTTAGTAGTAGAAGGAAGCTTACATTTATACCGACAGCAAAAAAATAAACAGGATCTGGTACGTAATCTGCAATCTTACCAGACCCGTTTAAAAGATGACTAGCTAGAGTCTTGAGTAAGAACTACATGATTTGCTAAGTGATTTTATTCACCCAATTTAAGTATTCATATCTCTAGAATTCTGAACAGATAAGCCTGTAAGATAATTTTGTAAAAAATTAGCGATATTTTATGAAATTATAAGCAATATATTGGAAAATATGACCAGCCCTTTCAGCTTTTGTTTCATTCTTGCCGATAATTCCATTACAATTATCGGGTTTTGAAATTCACGCCTAGATACATTATTAATTAGAGGACGTATTTGTGAGCAAAGACACTATCATCGCCCTGCACGCAGAACACCAAGGTCGCTGGAAAAACCGTGAAGAAATTGCGGAACGGATGATTGCGCTGATTGGCCAGTTATACCGTGAAAAAAATATTGTCACTTCTGTTTATGGCCGTTCTTTAGTTAACCGTTCAGTAATCCAGATTTTAAAAGCCCATCGTCGTACCCGCGTAATGGATGTAGAGCTTTCTGTTGTTCATACTTTTCCAATCCTTGAGGCATTGGTAAAAATCGACAATATCGGTTCTGCTGAGATTGATCTGGGTAAACTGGCTGTTGAATATAAGGAACAGGGGGGTGATGTTGACTCTTTTGTAAAAGAGGCTGTCAAGTCACTAGAAGGTAACCCTGCTTCTGCACAGCCTAAAGATGTTGTACTTTATGGCTTTGGCCGTATTGGCCGTATTCTGGCGCGTCTGATTATCAGCCAGTCTGGTCTGGGCCGTGGTCTGAGCTTAAAAGCAATTGTAGTACGTAAAAGTGCAGATGGTGATCTGGCGAAACGTGCTTCTTTGTTGCGTCGTGACTCAATCCATGGTTCATTTGCGGGCACCATCTCAATTGATGAAGAAAATGAAGCAATCATTGCCAATGGTAACTATATCAAAGTGATCTACGCTTCTAGCCCGGCTGAAGTAGACTATACTGAATATGGTATTGAAAATGCTTTAGTTATTGATAATACAGGCAAATGGCGTGATGCAGAGGGCTTGGCTCAGCATCTGAATTGCCCAGGTGCTGCACGTGTTATTTTAACTGCACCTGGTAAAGGTGAAATGAAAAATGTCGTGTACGGCGTAAATCAGGCAGATATTCTGGATGAAGACAAAATCATCTCTGCTGCTAGTTGTACTACTAATGCGATTACTCCGGTTCTTAAAGTACTGGATGAAAAATATAAAGTTATTAATGGTCATGTTGAAACAGTACACTCATTTACCAATGACCAGAACCTGATTGATAACTACCATAAAGCTGACCGCCGTGGCCGTGCAGCAACACTTAACATGGTAATTACTGAAACTGGAGCTGCTAAGGCTGTTGCTAAGGCATTGCCTCAGCTTAAAGGTAAGTTAACCGGTAATTCAGTACGTGTGCCAACACCAAACGTATCACTGGCAATTCTTAACCTGACTCTGGACCAAGAAGTTGATCGTGAAGAAGTGAACGAATTTATTCGTCAAATTTCAATCAACTCTAACTTGCAGGGCCAGATTGGCTATACCAACTCTACTGAAGTGGTATCGAGCGATTTCATCGGTTCACGTACCGCAGGGGTATTTGATGCACAGGCAACAATTACTTCTGGCAACCGTTTGACTGCTTATGTATGGTATGACAATGAAGTTGGCTATAGCTGTCAGGTATTACGTATTGCTGAGCAGATGGGTGGCGTAAGTTACCCTAAGATTCCTGCTGAAACTAATGCATAAGTCATAAGTATTTTAAAAAAACCTGGGTTCACCCGGGTTTTTTTATATCTGTACAAAAAAACTGCTGAACAACACATAGAAATTTATAACAATGTTGATGAGTAAAAAAATAATATGTTGTTAAGGAAGATATTTTGCAAATAAAGACCATGCTAAGTGGAATAGCCTTTATTCTACTCGCGACCCTGTGCGGGGTGCTGATTGCCATTTGGGCATTTAAACATTTCAAGATCAACATTCCCTTACAAAATCAGGCAGTTGATATTGAATTACAGGAACCCTTGCAAGCACGAGTTAAAATTCATGAGGCCCTAGATGTGAATGTCAAAGGAAAAGTGAATGCCAGTATACCGATTCATGAACAGCTTGATATTCCACTATCTCAGACTTTAAATCCACGGGTATATTTTGATAATGAAGTACCTATCAATACTGTTATACCGGTAAAAGAAACACTTAAGGTGAAACAGGAACTGCCTATTGATACCAAGGTCAAAGTCAGAATTCTGGGCAAAGATGTAACGTTACCGCTCAAAGGTAATATTCCTATTGATCTTGATGTGCCGATTGATATTAAAGTGCCTTTAAACCAGAAAGTACATTTAAAATTTACGGCTCCAGTCAAAACGGTGATTCGTGAAAATCTGAATATTCCATTGAATACAACATTGAATACGAGTATTCCCATTCAAGGTAGACTCAGTGTTCCAGTCAATGCGCCACTTTCTGCTTCGGTTGATGTCAAGAATATTCTGCCGGTAAAGATACGTAAGGGAGAGCTTTCAATACCCCTTGAACATATAGCACTTAAGCGGGTCACGGCTGAACCGGCCAGTTCGCAAGCTCCCACCTTAAAATAGGAGAAGTTAAGGATGAATATCAGTAACTTCTCGTTAAAAGTTTGGCTGGCCAGTTTTATTTTAGTGAGTAGCTTAATTGCGCTAGTGTTCTGGCTGTATTTAAATGTGCAGGCTTCTCTACAGGTGAGCTCGACCCAGACCGATATTACTTTACCCCATTCTCTAGGTACCCGTATTCATGTAGGAGAATATCTGACTGCACAGACTATAGGGCGAATCAGTTCATCAATTGATCTTGATCACCACTTGGTTTTACCATTGGATGGCAAATATCTGGCAGATTTAAAATTTAATGTGACCACTCCTGTATCGGTACAAATTAAATATTCGACCATGCTCAAAATTAATCAGGTGATGCCCGTCGAAACGACTACAGATTTGATCTATAAAAACAAACTACTTCCAAAATTTCCTTTAAAACTCGATGTACCGGTAAATATTGATGTTCCATTTGAACTGAACCGGACTTATGAATTGCCCATCCAGATTGCATTTAATGGCCCGGTGTATTTCGAGTTTAACCAACAACCGATTAATGTGCATGTAAAGCATCAGCTTAATCCTTCTTTAGAACTGAATGATCCGATTAATATTCCTAAGATCGCTAACTTCGAAGCCACCATGTATAACGTTGAGCGTAATACCAAAGCCAATCTGGATATGAAAATGCTACTGCCGTTAAGTTATATTCAATATCAATAGAACAATTAAAAGTGGAATTAAATTATTTAGGTTGCTTATTTAAAACTAAGCGAGTTGCTGATTTAAAGCTATAAAAACCCTATAGAAAAACCGTCAAACTTTATAAGCATTTATGAAGCTTGCAAATACCGGCTTATAATAAACAATTGCTATATTTTCTATTCGAGAATTTAGTAAAAATATGGCAGAATAGGCGGTTTTAAGAGTTTTTAGAGGATTGGCATATGCGCTTTGTTGATGAAGCAGTCATTACCGTAGAGGCTGGCGACGGTGGCAATGGCGTAGCCAGTTTTCGCCGTGAGAAATTTGTACCTTTTGGTGGACCGGACGGTGGTGACGGTGGCCGTGGGGGAAGCATTTATATCCAGGCGGATGACAATACCAGTACGCTGGTCGACTATCGTTATACCCGTAAGTTCCGTGCTGAACGTGGCAAGAACGGAGCAGGTGCAAACTGTACCGGACGTGGTGGTGAAGACGTTGTTTTATATGTTCCTGTAGGAACGACTGTAGTGGATACAGAATCAGGCGATATTATTGGTGATCTGGTTGAAAGTGGCCAGAGAGTACTAGTTGCCGGTGGTGGTGAAGGTGGGCTGGGAAATACTCATTTTAAGTCATCAACCAACCGTGCTCCACGTAAATGTACAACTGGTGTAAAAGGGGAGTATCGTGAGATCCGTCTGGAGCTTAAAGTACTGGCTGATGTAGGACTGCTGGGGATGCCGAATGCTGGTAAGTCGACCTTTATTCGTGCTGTTTCTGCAGCTAAACCTAAGGTAGCAGACTATCCATTTACCACTATGGTGCCAAATCTGGGTGTCGTTGATGCTGATCGTCACCGTTCATTTGTAATGGCTGATATTCCTGGTCTGATCGAAGGCGCGGCAGAAGGCGCAGGCTTGGGTATCCGCTTCCTGAAACATTTGGCACGTACCCGTATTTTATTACACATCGTCGATGTGCAGCCGATTGACGGTTCAGACCCGGTACATAATGCCAAAGCAATTTTACGTGAACTTGAAAAGTTCTCACCAACACTGGCACAGTTACCTGTGGTTCTGGTTCTCAACAAACTCGACCAGTTACCAGAGGATAGCCGTGAAGAATGGTGTGAACATATTCTGAATGAATTGAACTGGGATGGCCCGGTATTTAAGACTTCAGGTCTGCTAAGCGAAGGAACAAAAGATGTTGTTTATTATCTGATGGACCAGATTGAGCAGCAACGTGAACGTGAAATTGAAGACCCTGAATATGCAGCTCAGGTTAAGGCATTCCGTGAACAGCTTGAAGCTGAAACACGTGAGCAAACCATCGCCGCCAAAGAAGCCTATCGTGCAATGCGTCGTGCGCAACGTCTTGCAGATCATGAGGATGATGAGGACTTCGATGATGACGATGATGAAGTGGAAGTAATCTACGTACGTTAAGTAGAACTGAGGACATGATGATAGAAGTGGTAGATGGGCAGCGACAGCTCAAAGCTTGTAAACGTATCGTTGTAAAAATCGGCTCATCTTTACTCACAGCAAATGGTCAGGGACTGGATCTTAATGCAATTTCGCATTGGGCTAATCAGATTGCTGACCTGCATAAAGCCGGACATGAAATTATATTGGTATCTTCCGGTGCTGTGGCAGAGGGGATGGTGCGCATGAAATTGAGCAGTCGACCCACAGATTTACCCAGTCTTCAGGCATGTGCTGCCATTGGCCAGATGGGATTAATTCAAACCTGGTCCAGTGTATTGGAAAAGCATGGGATTCAAACTGCACAGGTACTTTTAACTCACGATGATCTGGCAGACCGCAGACGTTATTTAAACTCATGTGATGCATTACAGCATCTGATTGACTGGCAAGTAGTGCCAGTCATTAATGAAAACGATACAGTCTCGACGGATGAAATCCGCTTTGGCGATAATGATACACTTGCTGCAATGGTGGCAGGACAAGTACATGCTGACCTGTTAATTATTCTGACAGACCAGCAAGGTATGTTCGACTCAGATCCGCGTTCCAACCCGCAAGCTAAACTACTTTCTACAGTGCGTGCACTCGATGATAGTCTGTTTGAAATGGCAGGCGGTGGCGGCGTACTTGGCCGAGGCGGTATGGTCACTAAAGTTCGTGCTGCACGTTTGGCCGCAAGATCAGGTTGTCCTACCCTGATTGCCAGTGGTGAAAGTGACAACGTACTTTCACGTCTGATGAGCGGTGAAATGCTGGGGACTTTATTTGCCACTGATAAAGATCGCATGACTGCGCATCAACAGTGGCTGGCTGCCCATTTACAGACCGCCGGGCGGCTTGTGATCGATGATGGTGCGATAGAAGCTATTCGTGAAAAACACCGTAGTCTGTTACCTGTGGGTGTTCGTGCCGTGGAAGGCCATTTTAATCGTGGTGATGTTGTGGAGTGTGTAGATAGCCGGGGCAAACGAATTGCAGTAGGCCGAGTGAATTTCAGTTCGCGCTCTGCGGAAATTGTAAAAGGTCTATCTTCCAATAAAGTTTATCAAGTTCTTGGTGAAGCACGCTCTCTAGAAATGATTCATCGCAATCATATGGCGATTTACTGAGATTCTTGTATTAATAAAAAAGCTCGCTCAGGCGAGCTTTTTTATAGGCGCTAATGCAGGCAGTTCAGCATCTTCTCCAACCATATAGCAGTAATCAGCCAGACTAAACATTTCTAGGTCTTCATAACTGTTCCCATACGCATAAACAGACTGGTAATCGGTTAATGTATATTTTTCTTGTATCCTTAACTTTTTCTGCTCGCAACTGCAATCTGGACTGCTATAAAATCCGCTCAATTTGCCCTGATGTACTTCAGTTTCAGTGCAAATCAGGTCTACTCCAAGCAGCCTGCAAAAAGGTTCAAGATAAAGATCGATTGAAGCTGATACAATAACAACATCGTCACCTTGTGCTTGATGTTGTCTCAGACGCCTTAACAATTCAGGATTAAGCTGGTGTACTAACAAGTGTGCATACTGTTCTGCCATTGAATGTATATTTTTGGCATTACTATCTTTAAACATGGCCGAAAACAATTTGGGGCGCATCTGGTGGGCAGGGTATAGCTTGAGATAATAGGCCTGAATCCAAGGGAGAATTTTCAGGCCTTGACGCATGATATGTCGTTTAGAGAGCGTATAAAAGATAAAGCCAGTAAAGCTGTCACTACGGCACAATGTACCGTCAAAATCAAATAGCGCAAGGTTTATAGCTTGATACGTTTGGCGCGTTGCATGCATGTCTGATATCGTCCATTGACGCGTGTGGCAAACCAGTTGGTATTATAGTCACGGCTTAATTTTGGTCCGGAAATGACTACTTCTGGCATAATGGCATAAATTGGTTCTTTACCTGTTTTTTCCTGGTAGAGTTTCTTTACTGCAAGGTAAGTTTGAGTATCTTCAAAGTCTTGCTCTTTTTCCTCCTTTAAATCAGAGCGAATCTGGCGTGGTGTAATCAGAACATTGTTTGCAGCAAAGACCGCAATCAGCTCACGTTCAGACTGGCTTTTGTTTGAACGGATGCTACCGTCTTTATTATAAAGTAGCAGGTCACCATCTAGGTCTAGCTCTGCTTCAGTCAAGTCATTAAGCATACTCTGAAAGGCTGCATTACGGCTCGAATAGCGTCCAGAGTTATAATCTGCAAAGCGGTAGAGCGGCTTGTCATAATCAGCAGGGTACATCATCAAACGATGAATCCCATAATATAGGCCGCCATTTTGGGTATACAGGTCGCTACGCAATTCAGCCATATTCATACCAGAACGCTTATGCTCTTTGGCATAACCGATATGAACCTGCATTGAACCTAAGGTTGTAATCGGATTTAAACGTTCAGAAACATCTTGTCCTACCAGACGGGCGGCTCCGGTTAGAGCACTTACATGATAGTGTTTACTAAAATGATTAAACATTTCACGGTAGAGTTCATCCAGTTCACGTTCTGTTTTAACCTTGCGCATTCTGCTCAGGTAGTTATCATCCGGAGAAGGCTGAGTCTTCAGCATATTCTTAAAATATCCGGCCAGTGTTACACCCAGTTTATCTTCAAGACGCTGATCAACTTCACGTATAGCTTTTTCACCCAAACCCGGTACTTGCGGGTCAGCAACAAAGTTAGATTCTTGATCGACTACTGCAATAATTGTACAGATATTTTCCTTGGTTTTAGGTATTTCCAACTGGTCAGTAATCTCATATAAGTCACCAGCCCAAGAGCCACGGTTTTGTACACGAGTAGGAATAAGCCGTTTAATCTGCTCTTCTTTTAATTCTGGCTCATCATTTTTAGACCACCACGAGCCTTCGCCGCAGGCAATCAGACTGAGTGACAGAACAAGAACACTTAAGGATTTAACGGCGGTTGTACAGCGTAAATTTTTTTTCATGACAATGAAGACAGATGAGTACAGGGATAAGCACCTAAGGCGAGTGAAGTATACTATGTCGCTAATAAAATGTACGAATATATATGTATATTAGAGAAGCCCGTTTAAAAAATAATTCTATATCCCTGTACATATTATTAAGCAACAGAGAATTGATGAATAAGATTCAATAATTCTAGTTGGCATGACCCTTGCTTTTAAAAAGATGAATATTCAACTTTTTAAATTTAGGGAAATAGGATGTATAAACCGCTTACTTTATCACTGGCTATATTGTCAGCTTTACTAGGCTCTACTTCAACTTTTGCAGAAGAGTTTAAAGTTCTTAAACAGATAAGTAATCAGCCGGGACTTTTAACGCAGGGAAAGTATAAAGATCAATATTATATACCCAGTACTTTAAAAACTATTCAATGGGGTTATCTGCCTAATAAAGATTCCCGACCAGTTCTAAGTGTGCCTACCGATAGTACTGTTGTTTTTGATACTGTTTCCCATGAAGGCCTGCTCGAAGATCAGGGGCGTAATGCAGAAAAATATTTTCGTTCCCAAGGTGTAAAGCCAGAATATATTCTAGATGAAGCAAAGATAATTACGCAGTCTGCTTTAAAACATGATTTTAGTAAAGATGGACCACATATTGTGACGGGGCCTATTGAAATACAGGGTGCAATGCCGGGTGACATATTAAAGGTAGAAGTACTCAATGTTGAACCACGAGTTCCTTATGGGGTAATTTCTAACCGTCATGGTAAAGGCACTCTGGTAGGAGAGTTCCCTAAAAAAACAGTACAGGAAGGTGCTTCCCACTTACACCCTGAACGTTACGGCAATGTATCAGTTTTTACACCTATTGAGAAAAATGCTCAGGGAGAATATGAAGGTGTACTAAAAACACAACAGGGCAAGTCGATTCGTTTCCCTCTTGCACCATTTATGGGAATTATGGGCGTGGCTGCTAATACCAGTGAACCAGTAAATTCGATTCCACCTGCCTTCTTTGGTGGGAATATTGATATTAACGAGTTAGGTAAAGGCTCGACTGTTTATTATCCGGTACAGGTTCCTGGCGCACTTTTCTATACTGGTGATAGCCATTTCGTTCAGGGCGATGGTGAGGTCGCTTTAACGGCACTTGAAGGTTCAGCACGTGCTACATTGAAATTTACACTGCTAAAAGCTGGAAAGGACAAAATTCCTGGTAAGGAGATTAAACATGTACTTGCTGAAAATGATCAATTCTGGATTACACCAGGATTAGATGAAGACCTTGATATAGCCATGAAAAAATCCACCCGCGAAGCTATCCGGTTCTTAAATCAGGAATATGGTATTGATGAAGCACTTGCTTATGCTTATTTAAGTGCTGCTACTGATTTTGAAGTTTCACAAGTAGTAGACCGGACTAAAGGAATTCACGCTATGATTCGAAAAGCTGATTTCAAAGAATTTAATCAGCCAGAAAAAAGCAGATAAATGGGAGAAGAGAGAAAATATCGATGAGGATATTTTCTCTTGCTCTTAAAGAAGTATAGGGATACTTAAACTGAACTGACTAGTCTAATAATATGTTATGACTCTACATTTTTTATTATAAAAATATACATTCAGTCTTTAAGTGTCACTTTTATTTAATCAAATGATTATTCAGGTTGCCTAAGTAATTATAGGGGCTCAGCCCTTACATTTCTCGACCATCCTCTTACAGACCAAGCTTAATAGGGGGTATTAAATGACTTATAAAGCGATTTAAAAAGTAGAGGAATCAAAATGAAGAATATTTACGCAGTTCTTATACTTTCTTTAACTGGTACGTCATTTACGTCTTCTGTTATTGCTGCTTCTACCGCGGATCGACCTGCACCAGAAGCCATTGCTGCAGCTGAAGCCCAAAAAGCTGCTTTAGACTATCAATATGAACAAGAGCACAAATCACCAGCCTCTTTAGATTAGACAATACAGGGCTTTATAAGATATAAGCTGTGAACTTTAAAGCCCTGCTTTCAAAAACAGTTTTATTATAACTATATTAAACCTGTTCAAATTATATAATATTTATATTTTCTAAATAATAAAAATTTACTCTCTATTTTATTATAAATAAATCTAATGACTCATAAAAGCTATAGCAGTTATACATAAAACCTTTCATCTCATTATAAAAAAGTAATTACAATTTACTAAAAGTGTGCATAATAATTTTATCTTTAGTTGAAAAGGTTCACTTATATGGATCCATCGCCGTGTCGATCAAAAATTATTTTTAATCAGCCTCGTTTATCCGGAGGTCTAAACTAATGGAATTTTTATTAGATCCGGGCATATGGGTGGGTTTACTTACCCTGATTGTTTTAGAAATTGTTCTAGGTATTGATAACCTGGTTTTTATTGCCATTTTGGCTGACAAGCTCCCTCCTGAAAAACGGGACAAAGCCCGTGTAATAGGTCTTTCTTTAGCCCTAGTAATGCGTTTGGGCTTATTATTTGCTATCTCTTGGTTAGTCACTTTGACTCAACCGCTTATTACTGTCTTTGACTGGACTTTCTCCGGTCGGGATCTGATTCTTTTATTCGGTGGTCTGTTCCTGCTTTATAAAGCAGTCAGTGAATTACATGAACGGATGGAAGGTAAAACTGAAGTTAAAGTTACTACAAATGTAGCTTATGCAAGTTTTACTGCGGTTGTAGCCCAGATTGTTATACTCGACGCTGTATTCTCTTTAGATTCGGTGATTACTGCAATTGGAATGGTTGACAATATTTATGTCATGATGGCCGCCATGATTGTCGCTATGGCAGTAATGTTGCTGGCTTCCAAACCATTAACTGAATTTGTAAACCGTCATCCGACCGTTATTATCCTGTGTTTAAGCTTCCTGCTCTTGATTGGTATTAGCCTGATTGCTGAAGGATTTGGTTTCCATATTCCTAAAGGCTATATTTATTCAGGTATAGGTGTTGCAATTCTTATTGAGATATTTAATCAGTTTACTTCGCGAAATGCAGCAAAGCATGAGGCAAAAATTCCTCTGCGTCATCGTACAGCAAACTCGATTTTAAAACTGATGGGTGGACGTGTAGAAACTGTGGCTGATGCACAATCTACAGAAGCGCAAGATGCATTTGTAGATGAAGAGCGCTATATGATTGGTGGAGTACTGACACTTGCCGAACGCTCAGTAGCCTCAATTATGACTCCCCGTAACCAGATTTCCTGGGTAAACCTTGAGGATTCACCTGAACAGATTCGTGAACAGGTATTATCTGTTCCTCATAGCCTGTTTCCTGTATGCCGTGGTAGCCTTGATAAAGTAATCAGCGTGATACGTGCCAAGGAACTGCTAGATGTACTTGAAGATGAAGTCCAGCTAAAAGCCTTGTTAAAACAGCAACGTCCAATCTACATTTTTGAAAAAATGAAAGTGATTGATGCGATTAATACTTTGCGTACTTCCAAAGGCTCGCTAGTATTGGTTAATGATGAGTTTGGTAATATCCAGGGGCTTATTTCACCACTAGATGTATTTGAGGCAATTGCAGGCGAGTTTCCAGATGCCGATGAACAGCTTGACCTGGTAAAAATTGATGAAAGCACTTGGAAAGCTGCTGGAAGTCTGGATTTGTATCAGCTAGAACTGGAGCTTGGCATGCTAGACCTGGTAGAAGATGATGCAGACTATGTGAGTGTAGCTGGTCTGATTTTAGATAAAATTCAGGATAAGATCACAGTCGGTACTCAACTAGATTTCCGGGGTGTACATTTTGAAGTGACAGAACTGGAAGGTAACCGAATCAAGACTGTTCAGATTACACATCATTCATAATCTGGTCTTTTAAAAAGAGCTTCTTTAAGAAGCTCTTTTTTATCTTAACGTATTAATATATAAGTCTAAATTTAAACAGAGAAGAGCAAGCATCGTTTAAATAACTGGAATAGCCTGTTATATACTGGTTTATATAAACCATACTTTATGGACCACGAACACAGTTACGACCTTCACGTTTAGCTTGATAAAGATAGTGATCAGCAATTTTGAAAACTTCTTCAGTGCTTTTGGAGCTCTCTGGCCAGTATGCGATACCAATAGAAATAGTTACCGGGCCAGACAGGTTGGTAATATTCGATTCTATTTTTTTTCTTAAACGTTCAGCACTGTTATAGACTGCTTTTTTATCAATGGTGGGCATGAGTACAGCGAACTCTTCTCCTCCACAACGACAGCAAATATCATCTTTACGAAAATTGGCTCTTAAATGACCGGCAATTTGTTTTAAAACTATATCACCTTGAATATGGCCATAAGTATCATTAATTTTTTTAAAATAGTCGACATCAATCAGGAGAATAGAAAAAGGTGTATGGTTATCTACCATTTCTTTAATAAAGATATCGATACCCCTGCGATTGTACAAGCCAGTGAGAGGATCAGAATTAACATGATGATTCATTTCTGAAATTTTCTTACTAAAATTTTGTGCACTTAAAAGTAAAGATAGTTTGAATTTCTGTACTTCATAATACCAAGGGCTAATCGCTTGAATTTTCTGTTCTATTTCTGGCTGGTTAAGACGACTCGCCATTTTAGCCAAGTGATTCAAGGGGGAAGAAATGAATAGTGAAAGTTTCCAGATCACCAAAAAGATCAATAGATAAAATAATAGGATAACAACTGATACTTTATAAATTACTGAATTTGCCTGTTTAAGTAACTCTCTGGTTGGCTGTTGAGAAACCACAATCCAGTTGGTAGTAGAAATACGAGCGAAACCTGCTAAATTTTCTATTCCTCGACTGTTAATGAGCTCTACTCGCCCTCTATTGATTTGGTTCATATAAGAGAGGGCAGTATTGTTAGTCATAATGCTACCTATTCTCGCGGAATCGGGATGAAAGATAATCTGTCTGCTTTGATCGATCACATACATATAATTTTTTTTATAACCGTATTCGCTGGCAAGAAGGTCACTGATAATATTTTTTTCATTTAAATTGATAACAACCCCCATATAGCCCTGATAAATATTTTGCTTGTTGAAGATTGGTTGAGCTATAAAAATAATTAAATTGTGCCTGATAGAATAATAAGGTTGAGAAATATAGGGTTGTTTACTCTGTGCTAGATGCTTGAAGTTTAGAAGATCCTGATTTGTCAGTTGACCGCTATCAAAACTGGCCGGACTAAAATTAAGAATATTTCCTCGACGGTCACCAATGATTACCGCATTAAAATAATGAGCTTGATTCTTCAGGCGATCGACTTCATATTGCCGTAATTTATTATTATCAAAAGAATGACTAACGGCTAAAGTACTATGCTTGAGTTCAGATAAAAGATTTCTAAAATAGTTGTCAGTACTATTCGCGATCTTAAAAGCATATTCATAGTTCAAGGCAAGTGAATCATTTATTAATTCTTTTTTAGCAATATAGTGACCAATGAGTAAGGAGATAATAAATAAAGAAGAAACAGCAAATATGGTAAGAATAAGGATTAGTTTTCTTAAGTTAAGGTTAAGGGCATGAATAAAGCTAATATGTGACATGGTGCATGAAATCTATATCAACAGTGAAATATTCTATCTTATTTTGTATGTTCTTGGTTAATATTTGTTCTTTTTATTTTTAGATATGGGTTAGTTAACCAAGTTAAAAGATATTAAAATTAGATAAATTAATAAAAAAATTCTATTTTAGAACTCAACCTTATGACATTTTATATATTTTTAATATATTAAAAAATAATAAATAATTTTTTTAACTATTTATAATAAGTCTATAGTTTTTAATCACTTAATAGTTCCAATAAAAATTTATTCATTATGATGAAGTTTAATTTGTATTTTGATACATATTTTTATTATTTAAGTTAAAGCAAAACAGCCACTTATGCTAAGCTAAATATAAATAATAGATGAGGATAACTATATGAAAAATATACCAAATGGAACCCAAGTCATTCATCATCTAAATTATGAAGAACAAGTATTTTATAAAGAAGAGAATGGAAACTTACTATTTTGGAATGAGAGTAAATGGGAAAAAGCCCTGATAGAAAGTATTGAGATGATGATCATTAAAGATTTTGAATTAACTGATCTAAGAAACTAAAAGACTATCCTGAAGGGGACGTTTTAAGATAGATCAATTTATAGCTGTAGCCCTGCCAATACAGGTGATTGAGCAGGATTTATTATTTCTAATGTACTGAATTTATTTAATTTATCTGAAACTCAAGTTAAGTTAACCTATATTCTAGCTCAGGTAGACTTTTATAAAAGATATTAGCTAAACTTTTGATTATATAATAATATTCTTCAAGCTAAATGTGGTATTTGAATTTTAAAAACTCAACAAATTAAAAAATGGATATTCTTTCTGTAAATAATTAAACTAGTTGGTCCGCTATTTGATCTGTTCTAATTTGGGCTTTAGCTTAAAATATCTCTGACTACTTTTTCTCTCCTGTACTGTAATTTTATTAAGCCTAGCTTGTTCAAGGTATAAGTTGGGGGAGCTAAGCAGGCCATTAATTAAGTGTTATCAGGTTTTAAAGTAGATCTAAAGATGAATAGCTTAGTAAATAAGTTGAAAGTGAGGTTGGAAATTTGAGTCAAAATACCGTAATCAGAGAGCTATTTGATCGGCCAATCGAACAAAAAATTTGGGTCGCGCCAATGGCAGGGGTGACAGATCGACCATTTAGAACCTTATGTAAATACTTTGGTGCAGGCCATGCTGTTAGCGAAATGATGACAGCTGATAAGACACTGAGGATGAGTAAAAAGAGTTTATATCGGGCTAATTTTGATGGTGAATTAGCTCCAATTTCTGCCCAGATAGCAGGATCTGATCCAGAACAACTGGCTGAAGCAGCACGTTATCAGATTGCTAATGGTGCTCAGATTATTGATATTAATATGGGATGTCCGGCAAAAAAAGTTTGTAATAAACTTGCAGGCTCTGCTTTATTACAGGATGAAGAACTGGTTGCGCGTATTTTAGATACCGTAGTTGCCGCAGTTGATGTGCCAGTTACCCTTAAAACTCGTTTGGGGTATTTAAATGGTCAAGAAAATATTCTGCGTGTGGCGAAGCGGGCAGAAGAGGCTGGTATTGCGGCACTGGCTTTACACGGTCGGACTCGTGAAGACATGTATTTAAATCATGCACGTTATGATTTGATTCGTGAAGTTAAAAAAATTATTCATATCCCAGTAATTGCTAATGGCGATATCGATAGTCCTGAAAAAGCCAAATTTGTATTGGAACATACAGGCGCCGATGCGATCATGATTGGGCGTGCAGCACAGGGGCGTCCATGGATATTTCGAGAAATTGCCCATTATTTAAATACTGGAGAATACCTAAAAGCCCCTGATATTGAAGAGGTAAAACATGTATTACTTGGGCATTTAAGTGAGCTCTATGAATTTTATGGGGAGTATTCTGGCTGCCGTATTGCCCGTAAACATATAGCTTGGTATACCAAGGGCTTATATGCCAGCAATGAGTTCCGTCAGAAAATGTATCAAGTAGAAAGTACGTTAGAGCAGGCAAAAGTAGTAGAAGCTTATTTTAACCAGTTATTGGCCCAAGGACGTTTAATGAGTGATGTACAGCAAGAAACTGTTAACCTGCTTGATCCTTAAGCCAAAAAGAGGCTAGGCATGAATATTGTATTGCTCTAGCCTCCGGTTAAAAACTGTTAATCTGAATTTGAATGAGTGGCCTGATTAATTTCAAGATTTAGCAGGTTAATCAGGTCAACAGCATTTAGCTGTCGAATCTGGGCAACATTACTGCCGGCCCAGAATGCCCCATACTCATAATGACCCTGTTTGGATGCAATTTGATGCAGCTGTTTTGCAATATCATAAACATATGGATAGGCGGGTAGACTTGGCCGCTTAACCAGATCAACTTCGGTATGCCATGCATTAATCAGGCCGCGTGCCGGGCGTCCTGAAATAGTTGAGGTAATTTGAGTAAGAGGCCGGTTAAATAAAGCTTCACGATAGGCTGCATTGGCATTTGAGCTTGGACATTGCACGAAAGCAGTTCCTAACTGTACAGCTTGAGCTCCAAGTGCAAGACATTGCTGTGCCTGGCGGCCGTTCATGATTCCGCCCGCTGCTACGACTGGTAAATCAAGATATTGTAAAATTAAGCGTACCAAGTCAGTCGTTTTAATGGCGCTGTCACGATGCGGGTTAAAGCAGCCACGATGTCCACCGGCCTCTACCCCTTGAGCAATAATGACATCAATCCCTGCTTCTGCAATTGCTTTTGCTTCCGCCAGATTGGTTGCAGAAACCATGGTTAAAATCTTTGCTTTTTTAAGTGCTTCAATTTGATGTGGGTGTGGAATACCAAAATGAAAACTGACGGCTGCTGGGCAAGTCTCTAAAACAAGATTGAGATAATCATCTGAGTCCTTAAAGCTTGGATAGATATTTTTTAACTCGTTAGGTGCAGAGGCATCAAATTTTCTAAAGTGCGGTTCTAGATATTCAATCCATTCTTGTGCAGTATCCTGATCCAGTATTTTAGAGCGATGACAAAAAAAATTAAGCTGAAAGGGCTGTCGGGTTAGCTGTTGTGTTTTTAAAATCTGTTCACGTGCCTGCTCAACTGTATTGGCTCCTAGGCCTAATGAGCCCAAAGCTCCGGCATTAGAGACTTCAGCCGCCAGCTCGGGTGTACTTACACCTGCCATAGGCGCCAAGAAAATAGAGTGTTTCAAGCTAAGTCTTTCGATCAGATTCATATTCTTATTACCTAAATTTTATTTTAAGATTTACGTCAAACGCTCGAGAGATGCAACCAATATCCAATATTTTGTTAATAAATAACGTAATTTCAGGCATGATTGATTTCCTAAGGCTTTTTTATATGAAGGCAGAGCAAGCCATAAACTTGAGTTTCTCTATCATTACCAGATCGATTATATTCAAACTAAAATAGCCTAAGTTAAATTGATTTAACGACATGCCTTGTCGCAAAGAAATAAATGCAGGCTTTGCAGACGCAACAGACTAGTATAATTAATGATTATCTCTATATACATGGATGATCAGGTCTATGTCTGAACGTATTCGCGAGAAACTGCAAATTCTGGCTGATGCTGCCAAATATGATGTATCCTGCTCATCAAGTGGCAGTAATCGAAAAAATAAGGATAAAGGTCTCGGAAATACCGGTTCCGGGATCTGTCATAGCTATACTGAAGACGGTCGTTGTGTCTCTCTGCTTAAAGTCTTATTTTCAAATATCTGTATTTACGACTGTGCTTACTGTGTTTCAAGGCGTTCAAATGATGTGAAGCGTGCTGCCTTTACTGTGCAGGAAGTCGTAGATCTTACTATTAATTTTTATCGTCGTAACTATATTGAAGGCCTGTTCTTAAGTTCAGGGATTTTTAAATCGGCTGACCATACTATGGAACGCATGTTGCAGGTGGTTAAAAAGCTTCGGTTAGAAGAAAATTTTAATGGATATATACACTTAAAGACTATTCCAGGAGCTTCACCTGAACTGATTACAGAAGCTGGACTATATGCTGACCGGATGAGTATTAATCTGGAAATGCCAACAGCAGATGGACTACAAAAGTTTGCACCTGAGAAAAGTCACAGTGAGGTGCAGAAAGATCTGGGAATTGTCCGTGACCGGCTTATCCAGTTTAAGGATGAGCGTAAAATTATTAAAACAGTACCCAAATTTGTTCCGGCAGGTCAAACCACACAAATGGTTGTCGGGGCGCATCATGAAACTGATCAGGACGTGATTTTAATGGCAGACCGCCATTATAAAGAGTTTAAACTGAAGCGTGTCTATTATTCTGGTTATATTCCAATTAACTCTGAAGATCGGGCTTTACCTGCCATTGGATCAGCACCACCATTATTACGTGAAAACCGGTTATACCAGACTGACTGGCTCATGCGCTTTTATGAGTTCGATGCTCATGAACTGGTTGATGACGAACATCCGAACCTTGAACTGGATGTAGACCCAAAATTGGCTTGGGCACTACGTCATCCTGAACAGTTTCCGGTAGATATTAATACGGCTGAATATAGAATGATCTTGCGCGTACCGGGTATTGGCGTACGTTCTGCGAGAAAGGTTATCCAGGCGCGGCGCTTTGGAAGTATTCATATTGATCAGCTTAAACGCATGGGGGTTGCCTATAATCGGGCTCAGCACTTTATTCGCTGTGCAGATACACCCAAATTTATCAAAGAAATGCTGCCGAGCCAGATCAGGCAGCAGATTCTGCTGGCTGGCCAGTCCAAATATAATGCACAGCTCCCTCCACAATTAGGACTAGGCTTTTAAGTGGCCCAGTATGTTTTTGATGGCAGTATGACCGGACTGCTAAGCTGTGTTTTCCGGGCTTTTCAATTTAAAGAGTTTGCAGTAAAAATTAGTATACAAGGGCGCTTCCAGTCGGGACTGTTTGATGAGGTGATTCATGTAAGTGCAAATGATGAACATGCACAACGTGTATGGAATGCTTTAAAAATTAAAGTTGAATATACGAGCCTGAAAAATTTTTATTACACTTTTTTATCTGAACAGGAACAGGCATTTCAGCAGCTCTTTGAATTTTGTATATATGTATTTCAGTCTGCTTTACCCGTAGACTACAACTATGGTCATGCTGCGGTATTGGGTCTTTCCCAATGGACCAAGCAGGTAGGGCGTGAGAAGCACCGCATGGAAGCTTTTGTCCGTTTCAAAAAAGCCAAGAATGGTCTTTTCATTGCGCTGGTACGGCCAGACTTTAATGTATTGCCTCTTATTGAACGGCATTTTAAGGACCGTTATCAGGACCAGTCTTGGCTGATTTATGATGAGAAAAGGAATTATGGAATTTACTATGATTTAAAACAGGTCCATCAGGTGCATATGCAGGTAGAACAAGTGGACCAGACATTACATACTGGGTTTAGTCAGAAATTTACAGTGGAACTGGATGATGATGAATTGCTTTATGACCAGCTCTGGAAAGACTATTTTTGTGCTATTAATATTGAAGCTCGACGTAATATAAAACTGCATATACAGTATGTCCCTAAACGTTATTGGCGTTATATGAATGAGAAAATATTGTCCGAAGACTCATTTTTGCAAAAGAGATGAGAAAAATTTCATAATCGAATAAAGTAACGCACAGTATTAAGCTTAGAGTTAATGATGAAATTCTTCCATGTTGTTTTAATTTCTTTATCTCTTGTTTTGCTGGGAGCATGCGCAGAAAAACGGCCTGATGATTTCCATAGTACGCCAGCTGATTATCGGGTAAATAGTGCAGTAGAACTGCAAACCAAAATAGATCATCTTAACCAGGAACTGCAGCAACAATTCTTAACTTTCAAATCTCAATATCCTGATGCGTTTTCTGATCCCAAGGCTGAGCTGGATGTTCATAATTTGCATACATTAAACGAGCATCTGGTGAGCCGGTTTGCGTTGAAGAATGCAAAAAATGGTTACTGCAACATGATGAACAGTTATTTTGTAAAGATGTTTCAAATTGGACACCAGAATCTCAATCTGGTTGAACATCTTAAACTTGAACATCTACCTGCTCATGAAAATCTGAAAGAAATTTTTGCTCAACCCGAAAATTTCTATCAGTTTATTATTAATCGTTATACCAGCTATCGACAAGTGCAAGAGACCATGAATTATGGCTGTAACCTAAAAGGTGCTCTCGAGCCGTAAATAAAAAACCCATCATATCGATGGGTTTTTTATTTAGCAGCTGGTCAATTTTTCTGGTTGGGGTGCTTCGTCTGGAAAGAAGACAGGACGTAGTTTTACACCAATAGTATTACCTAAGAAGGCAAAGATCAGCCATAACCATCCATGTAAACTACCTGAAGCAATCCCACTGAAATAGGCACCAATGTTGCAGCCATATGCCAAGCGGGCACCATAGCCCAGTAAGATACCGCCCAGAACTGCAGCCAGCAGTGAACGACGCGGTATGTTGAAGTTAGGAGCAAACTTACCGGCCAGACTCGCAGCCAGCAACGCACCCAGCATGATACCGAAGTTCATCATGGAGGTTACATCAAACCAGAGTGGTTCAGTAAGGGCTTTAGCATTGGCAGGTTGTTGCCAATATGCCCATGAGGCGACATCTATACCACCCAGACTAGCTGCTTTGGCAGCCCATACAGCTAAAGCCGAGGTTACTCCCCAAGGCCTGCCAGCTAAAGCCAGTGTTGCAAAGTTCAGTAAGGTCAATAAAATCCCGCCCCAAACCAGTGGCCAGGGGCCACGCAAAAAGCGTCTCCAGCCAAGCTCGGATGAGGTAGAGCCGATTTCTAATGCACCATGGCGCTTTTTCTCAAAATAAACAGTTGTCAGCGCGATGACTGCAAAGAGAGCAAAGTTTAAAAGTAAAGCAGGCATTACCCCCAAACTTTTAACAACAGAGACAGGCGCCAAGTGCGGCAGGTTAAACCACCAGTCCAGATGCAAGGTTGCCAACAGGGAACCCAGACAGAAAAATATCAGGGTAACCACCATGCGGGCACTACCACCACCGACCGTATAAAGCGTTCCAGATGCGCAACCACCCCCTAATTGCATGCCTATACCAAAAATAAAAGCACCAATCACAACCGAAGTGGAAAGTGGAGACACAAAACCGGTTACCGGCTGACCAAACAGCTGGCCAGCTCCTAAAGCAGGAAAAAACAGTAATACAGCCAGAGCCAGCATGATCATTTGCGCACGCAAACCACGACCTCGACGCTCCTTGATAAAAACGCGCCAGCTGGAAGTGAAGCCAAAGGATGCATGGTAGAGTGTCATCCCTAATGCTCCACCAATGAGAAGCAGCAGGGCTTGATTCAAGCCAACAATCTGGTATGCACTCATTGCGCCAATTAACAGCAGCAGCAAAGCGACCCAGACCGTAACTTGAGAACGATTGGATTTTTCAGCAACAAGATTCATGGGAGAAAAATAATACGAAGAGAATGAGTCTATTTTAACTTATTTTGACGCCTTAATTATTATGTAAATCTATAAAATATATAATATATAACTGAGAATAAGTGATAAGTTATAGTAGTTAAACTGATACAAAAGTCTGAACTAAAAACAGAAATTTTAATTATTTCTCTCTGTATGCAAACCTGGAAATAAATAAACAATACACATAGTTTAAATATCACATCAATATCAGAAAAGATAAAATATATTAAAGATAAAAAAATGGACTATAGATGTATTAAATAATGAAGGAAAAGAAAATGGATATTATTCCAGCCGAGCAGGCAAAACTATGGACTTTAGAAGCGGGTCTGACTATGACGGTAGTACGAGACAAGCTTAATGATCTGATTGAACAGGCAGCCAGACAGGGGAATACTGTTATATTCATGATTTTACCTAAATACATTGCACTTGAAGACATACATGCTCTCTCAGCAGAGCTGCATGAAATAGGTTATCAGGTCAGGTTCGGACTCGAAGAGAGCTATTATTATTTCAATATCCATTGGCATTAAAACTAAAACAGGCTCCTAAAGAGCCTGCCTTTTAAATCAAAGATTTTTAGACCGATGTCATGCCACCTTCATGCTTGACTTCAAGATGTTCAGGCAGATGTGGATTGGTTAATGCAAAGGCTTCTTTTAACTGCATATCAAAGTTATCTGTAAGCATACTGTCAAAACGCTTGGCATTATAACGGATAAGCTGTTCAGCTTCTTCATCAGTAATAAAGCCCTTGCTGACCGCATCTTCTACATGCTCTTCAAAAGTTAAACCGACAAACTGTCCCTTGGATTCAGCTTTTTTAAATCTGTCCCAAAGCGGTTCAATCTGTAGCAGCATTTTAAAGGTAGATTCCAGTCGGCCATTTACATCATCTTCTCGGACATTATAGTAAACATGAGCTTTTAGTTGTTCGCGGAAGGGATTTTCCATCATAATCCACTGAGCCACCTGTTGTTTGAGCTTATCATTTGGTTTGGCTACAGGACGACCAAAGGGAAAGCAGACCATTTTAACCAGCCCGGCTGCTGCAGGCACTGGGAAATTGGCAAATAGTCCATCAAAAGCCTCTTGTATCTGATAAAACGCTTTTTCCAGAGCCAGTTGTGCATGATCCTGTTCAGCTTCAGTCCTATTGCCACGTTCATAATATTTTAAAATAGAAGTCGCAATGAATAGATAGGAGTGGATATCAGCCAGACGGCCAGACAGCATTTCTTTGCGTTTGATATCACCAGCAAGTAAACCCAAAGACATATCGGCAGTTAAGGCAAAGCAGGCACTAAAACGGTTAACCAGCTTATAGTACGGTAGAGTAAAATCATCGGCTGTAAAAGCTGCACGTGAAGAACCCCCTGTAAATGCGTAGGCCAATGCCCGTGCACCCCGGTTTAAGGTATAGCCTAAGTGATGATAAAGCATTTCATTAAACTTGTTTAAGGCACCAGTCTTATCTGGAGATTGCAACAGCTGTAATTCTTCAAATAGATAAGGATGGCAACGCATTGAGCCTTGTCCAAATATCATTAGGGAGCGGGTTAGAATATTTGCCCCCTCTACAGTGATGGATACAGGAACTGCCTGATACTGTAGAGCCAAAAAGTTGCGTGGTCCAAGTTGAATTGCACGACCACCGACTACGTCCATGCCATGATTGACCACTTTACGCATGGTTTCTGTTGCATAATGTTTTGCCATTGCCGTCATGACAGCTGGCGTGCCACCCTGGTTCAAACCACAGGTGACCATATAACGGAAAGCTTCCAGCATATAGGCATCACTGGCAATATCACTCGTCGCTTCCTGTACACCTTCAAACTTCCCGACTGAAAGTTTAAACTGCTGACGAATGCGGGCAAAAGCACCGACAGTCAGGTAACACATTTCACCTGCTGCGGTAGAGAGGGCAGGCAAGGAAATACCACGGCCAACTCCCAAGCATTCCATCAGCATGCGCCAGCCTTTACCTGCATTTTTGGGTCCGCCGATAATCCAGTCAATTGGGATGAATACATCCTTACCATCGACTGTACCATTCATAAAAGGTGAGCCCGGATAATGGCGCGGTCCAATTTCTATACCGGGATGGCTGGCTGGAATCAGGGCACAGGTAATTCCATATTCATTTTTGTTTTTATCACCAAGCAATCCGTCTGGATCAAACAGTTTAAAAGCCAGACCGACCACAGTTGCAATGGGTGCTAGAGTAATCCAGCGTTTGGAAAAATTCATTTTTAAGCCGAGTACCTGCTCACCGTCATACTGGCCATAGCAAACTACACCGGTATCGGGGATAGCACCGGCATCAGAACCTGCTTCCGGGCTGGTCAGACCAAAACATGGAATTTCAGTACCATTAGCTAACCCTGGTAAATAACGTTCCTTCTGCTCTTCAGTGCCGTAGTGCATTAACAGTTCACCTGGCCCAAGTGAGTTAGGTACCATACAGCTTACTGCCGCCGTCATGGAGCGTGAAGCAATTTTGCTCATAATCCGGCTTTGTGCAAAAGCCGTAAATTCCAGACCACCATAAATTTTAGGTATAATTAGACCTAAAAAGCCTTTCTCTTTAATAAACTGCCAAACGTGTTCTGGCAGGTCTTTATCATGATGATGAATTTGCCATTCATCTAGCATGTCACAAAGTTGTTCGACTTCATGGTCAAGGAAAGATTGTTCTTCTTCAGATAGATGCGGATAAGGATAACGGTCAAACTGATCCCAGTCTGGCGCGCCCATAAACAGTTCTTTTTCCCACCAGCTGGTACCAGCTTCTAATGCTTCGCGTTCGGTTGTGCTAATACTCGGCATCGCATTACTTAAACGGTCAAAAGCCGGACGTGTGATGAGGTTCATACGTAATGAATCAACAAGTAACACTAGGCTAAGTAGAATTAGCGGTATCCCCAAAATTAAGGACCATGGACTGATCACAGCTGTAATAATGACAGCTCCGGTCATTGTTATGGCACCCATAACTCTGGATAACCCATAAAAAAATATGGCCCATATAGTAATCAGCTGTAGCAAAATGCTCAGAATAAATAACATAAAATCACTCCTCTAAATCATTACATCTGATATGTAAAAACGACCAGCAGGAATCAACAGTTACGAAGGCATCATTTTTCTGTTTATATCACTTGAGGTTTTTTCAGTGAGTCAGTGCAATTATTTTTAATTAGATTAAAATATTTAACCTGCTGTATTAATCCTTTTAAAGCTATATAAACTCAACCATAAATAGTTAAATTTTTGTCACTATAAGTATAAAAATACCTCTCAATAAAAGACTATATAATTGATAGAAATGTATTTATTTGGTGGTTTGGTAACTATAAAACCTTAAGATATATTTGAAATGAAGTTACATAAAATATGTTAGAGCCATACAGAGACTGACACTTTATGTGATGAATAATTTTTGAACATATTATAGAAATAAATATAGATCAAAAAATAGGAGAACTATTATGTCACGTGGAGACAAGTCAGCTTACACAGAAAAACAGAAACGGCAGGCTCAGCATATTGAAGAAAGTGAAAAAGAGCGTGGGCATTCAGAGGATGAGGCAGAACGGATTGCTTGGGCTACCGTAAATAAACAGGACGGTGGTGGCAAAAAGAAATCGGATTAACAGCCAACACATTATAAAATTAGTAAAAAGGCCCTCACTAGAGGGCCTTTTAAAAGCTTAAAATAATTAGGCTTCAATCGTTTGAACTGCAATTTTTTTTGCTGGATCGGTTTTACGACGCACTTCAGGAACCGGTTCACCATAATACTGGCGATCTGCAAAATAGCTTGAACGTACCATAGGTGCTGACCAGATATTTCTAAAGCCAAGCTTACGGCCATGTTCAGCATAACGCTCAAATTCTTCTGGCGTGACAAATCGGTCAATCGGTGCATGCTGTTTGGAAGGCTGTAGATACTGACCAATAGTGACATAATCTACATCATGCGCACGAAGGTCATCTAGAAGAGCAATTACTTCCTCTTCTTTTTCACCAATACCCACCATTAGCCCACATTTAGTTGGAATATCAGGGCAGTATTCTTTAAACATTTTTAACAGATTTAAAGAGTGCTGATAATCTGAACCCGGGCGCATTGCCTTATATAAACGTGGCACAGTTTCAATATTATGGTTAAACACATCCGGCGGGCATTCAGTCATAATACGTAGTGCAATATCCAGACGGCCACGAAAATCTGGAACCAGAATTTCAAGTAACGTATTTGGGCTAAGCTGACGTGCTTCTTTAATACAGTCAACAAAATGCTGTGCGCCGCCATCAAGTAAGTCATCACGGTCGACTGAGGTGATAACTGCATATTTTAGACCCAAATTTGCAATTGTTTCTGCCATATGGCGTGGCTCATCTGCATCTAATGCATTTGGACGGCCGTGAGCAACATCACAAAATGGACAGCGTCGGGTACAAATGTCACCCATAATCATAAAGGTTGCTGTACCACCACCAAAGCATTCTGGCAGGTTCGGGCAGGCAGCCTCTTCACATACAGTATGCAGTTTTTGTGAACGTAAAGTTGTTTTGATACGTTGAACTTCTTCTGGTGCAGTCATCTTCACCCGGATCCAGTCCGGTTTACGAGGCACTTCAACCGTAGGTACAACTTTTACAGGTATTCTAGCGACCTTTTCTGCGCCACGAAGTTTAATACCCTGTTCTGGTTTACGGTTTTCAGACATATTCAACTTTTCCACTGTTTGAGGAGAGATCAGATTGACAGGCTTCTTATTATAACGGACTTAGCTTTAAATAGGAAAAAAACGCTATTCATTTAAAAAATGTAGCTATCACATAATATAGGTGGGGGAAATACAGCAAATTCATCAGGATTACGTCATAATATAGGCAAGATAAGAGATAACGTTTTCATGTAAGGAGCTTTGAATGCCACGTAAGAAAGAGGTCGTTAGTGGGAATTTCGTTAAATATGATGCGGTAGTTCTCGGTTCTGGACCTGCGGGCGAAGGCGCGGCAATGAAGCTGGCGAAAGCAGGTAAGCGTGTAGCTATTGTTGATATGCGTGAGCAGCTCGGTGGTAACTGTACGCATGTCGGTACTATTCCAAGCAAAGCTTTACGTCAAACTGTATCGAGTATTATCCGTTATCAGCGTGATCCGATGTTTAAAAAAGTGGGAGACTGGAAACAGTTCACCATGAAACAAGTACTACGCAATGCACACAAAGTGATTCAGCAACAGGTCGATACCCATTCACGCTTTTATGACCGTAATAAAATTGATATTTATCATGGACGTGCCTATATACAGGACAAAAATACAGTTTTAATCTTCAGCGATGACGGTATTAAGGAAACGCTGGTATTCAAACAACTGGTGATCGCAACAGGTAGCCGCCCGTATCATCCGGCTGGACTCGATTTTAATCATCCACGCGTATTTGATTCAGATAAAATTCTGGATCTTGATTTTGCTATTCAAAAAATCATTATTTATGGTGCTGGTGTAATTGGTTGTGAATATGCCTCTATTTTTATTGGTCTGGATCATAAAGTTGACCTGATCAATACACAGCATAAACTGCTCAGTTACTTGGATGATGAAATTGCCGATGCATTATCTTACCATTTGCGTGAACAAGGCGTACTGATCCGTCATAATGAACAGATTGATTATCTGGAAACTTATGATGATCACGTGGTATTGCACCTGCAGAGTGGCAAGAAAATCAAGGCAGATGCTATTTTATGGTGTAATGGCCGTTCCGGTAATACAGATGGACTCGGCCTGGAAAATGTTGGCCTTACACCAAATAGCCGCGGACAGCTTGCGGTCAATGATCAGTACCAGACTGAAGTTGAAAATATTTATGCTGCGGGCGATGTGGTAGGCTGGCCATCACTGGCTTCAGCAGCATACGACCAAGGGCGTTGTGCTGGTGCCAATATGAGTGGTGAGCTCAATGTAAAACCGGTAAAAGATATTCCAACCGGTATTTATACCATTCCAGAAATTTCTTTCTTCGGCAAAACCGAGCAGGAACTCACTGAAGAGAAAATTCCTTATGAAGTCGGGCAGGCTTCTTTTCGTCATCTGGCACGTGCACAGATTACTGGTGACACTGTCGGTGAACTAAAACTTCTATTTCATCGTGACACTCTGGAGCTTTTAGGAGTCCACTGTTTCGGTAATAATGCTTCTGAAATTATTCACATTGGTCAGGCAGTCATGCAAAGTCCAAACAACACTTTAAAGTATTTTATAGAAACAACATTTAACTACCCGACTATGGCGGAAGCTTATCGTGTAGCTGCATTAAATGGTCTTAACCGTTTATTCTAAAATGTTGTATATAAAAACGCCCATCAACT
>NZ_DBUF01000016.1:0-12317 GCF_002307755.1 Acinetobacter sp. UBA1297 | reverse complement strand
AGTCAATGTGCACAGAAAGCCTGATTAAAATATTCAAAAAGCTGTGGTGTATTGCTCCACAAATAAAAAGCCAGAACAAATAGAAGTACAATACTAATAGCAATCATAATATTCAGGCTGTCAAACGATTTAGTCATGAATTACGGCCTCTTCATTAACAAAGAAATGTACAAATACTCCGAGCACACTTAAGACAATTGCGGTTAGCCATACTGCATTGTAATTGCCTGCAATATCATGATTGACGCCACCCAGCCAGCCACCAAAAAAAGAACCAATCTGATGGGTGAAAAACACGATACCACTTAGCATGCTCAAGTATTTTACTCCGAACATGTTTGCAACAATACCATTAGTCAGTGGAACTGTAGATAACCACAAGATTCCCATGACCATACCAAAAATATAGACACTAATCGTAGTTAAAGGAAGAGCCAGAAATGCAATAATGGCAATACCGCGAATACCGTATAGCAGCATTAAAAGCTTAGGTTTAGAATAACGATCACCTAACCAGCCGGCACCGTAGGTTCCAATAATATTAAATAATCCAACTAAGGCTAAAAAGATAGTGCCGGTCGTGGCGTCAAAGCCGTGATCGATCAAATAACCTGGCAGATGTACACCCAGAAAGACTACCTGAAAACCACAGACCAGAAAACCAAGAGCCAGCCACCAGAAGGGTCGATGTTTTCTAACTATGTGTAAGACTTGCTTAAAAGTAAGAGCGGGCTTTAAAACCTCACTGATTACTTTGGGCGGCTGGTAATGGGGAGCCTTAAGCATCCATGCCAGCGGAATAATGAAAGCCACTAGAACAGCACAGACCATAAGTGCAGCAGACCAGCCTATACTTTTAAGCAGCAGCAAAGTGGCAGGCAACATAATGAACTGGCCAAATGAACCCGCCGCACTGGCAATTCCCATGGCCATACTGCGTTTTTCTGGAGGAGCGGCCCGACCAACGGCTGAAAGAAGTACAGAAAACGAAGTAGCTGACAAGGCAAAACCTAAAATCAAGCCTACACTTAAATTAAGAAGTAAGCCTGTTGAGCTGAAAGCCATAAGAACTAGGCCAGCGGTGTATAATGCACCTCCAATGGCCACAACAATTTTACTTCCATATTTATCTGCAAGGGCACCTGTAAAAGGCTGAACTGCTCCCCAGATCAAGTTTTGCATGGCAATCGCCAGACTAAAAACATGATGTCCCCATCCAAACTCATGGCTCATTGGTACAAGATATAAACCAAATGAATGCCGCACCCCTAGTGATAAAGCCAGAATGAAAGCACTGGCAATGAGCATATATATAAGCGGTTTGGAGAATTGTGTGGTTGACATATAACGTCCATGGAATGATCGCACGAGACTATAATATTCGATTCAGACAAGAGAAAGGGTGAAATAAAAAATTGGTATGAATAAATTAAAGTTATAAATATTTTGAAAATAAAATTCTTACAGGAAATAGTAAAGTGCTCAAAATAAAAAGCAGGAAAAATTCCTGCTTTTATTAATATAAATTAATTTAGAAACGGTAGCCTACACCTGCATATGCCAAGATCGGATTTACTTCAATATCGGCTTTAGATTTAATCAGCTCACCCAGTTGAGCATCTCTCACCGTGATGGTTGTATCGTTTTTTAAGTGAGCATATGAAACTGAACCTACTGCAAACCACTTATCATTAAAGTCATAAGTAAAGCCTAATGTTGCGACAGGGGCAAAAGCATCACTGGCTTCTACCTCTACTTCTGGGTTGGCTGTACTTGGTGTCCCTTCAAGGGCAGCGCCTGCCTTTCCTTGCTTAATATTTGCAATCATATGTCCGGCAGCAATTAAGTCCTGTTCAGTACGTGGATTAATTTCTAGTTCATTAAAGTAAGCATACATAAGACCTACACCTACATAAGGACGGAACTTATTTACACCTGTTTTGCCAAAATGATACTGAAGTTCAAAAGCTGGAGTCCAAGCACGTGCCGAAGCAGCTGGGCCATAAGCTTCTAAATCTGTAATAAAGATATCATTTTGTAGTGCAATATCTAAAAATTCTAATGGTAAACCCCCTAACTGGGGAGTGGCGATGGCTGAAAACGGCGCATAAATTTTACCTTTACCTTGTAAGTCAACTTTAGGAGGAATACCTGCTTTAATTTCTAGAGAAACATTATCTGTGAAAAAGTAATTAGATATGATTCCTAAGGTAGTTACATCATCAGCTTCAAGTCCAGTTCCAGGATTACTCCACTCTTCCAGACCATTAATAACGGAGCTACCACTTATCGCGGAGTCTAATTCACCACCAGAAAAGAAACCTAAAAAATTTAAAGTATCAGCTAAAGCTTGTTGCCTAACATTAGGATCTAGATTATTTAAAACCGTATCAACTTGAATAGTACCGTTTCTTGCTTTCGTATTATTTGCAATAGCTGTATTGACTTTAAAGGGTTGTGCTTTACCTTGAGGCATAACATGTAAAGCACCGACGGAAACAGAGAAGCGTTTAAAGCCATCTGCTTTCATACCAAACCAGTTGTTTTCAGCAAAAGACAATTGTGGTAAACCAAACAGAACACTCGTTGTGAGTGCTAGGGCAGTATATTTCATATCTAGACAAGCTCCATGTCTTTAAGACATTAATTTTTTTTGTTGGTAGGTGCAGTATCAGGAAATTAGAGTAATTACTCTGTATTTTAAATGCTTGGTTAATGCATGCTTTTGTAGGGAATTGTAGATTTTAAGTTAAAATTTAATAGAAAAATGAAATAATTAAAAATTATGTAATATTTGTTAACACTAAATTCAATTTTTATTCATATTTAAAAACTATGGAATATTAAGTTAAAATAAAAGGCTACCTAGAGGTAGCCTTTTTAATAAAGTTTAATTAACGTTGAAAGCGAGAAAGATCTTCTTCCGGGCGTGCTGTTAAAACTTCAATGCCTGTTTCAGTTACTAAAATTGTATGTTCATATTGAGCAGAAAGTTTATGATCCTTAGTAACTACTGTCCATTTATCTCCTAGTAGTTTAGTCTGCCATACTCCGGCATTTACCATGGGTTCAATGGTAAAAGTCATACCGGCTTCCAAACGCATGCCAGTACTCTTCTGGCCATAATGCAGGATTTGTGGCTCATCATGAAATACTGTGCCGATACCATGACCGCAATATTCCCGTACTACACTAAAGCGTTCGGACTCTACATATTTTTGAATTGCATAGCCAATATCACCCACATATGACCCTGCCTTAACTGTTTCCATCCCACGATACATTGCTTCCTGAGCAACTTTACACAGGCGATTTGCAAGAATAGAGGTTTCGCCACCTACGATATACATCATGTTGGTATCGCCATGATAACCATCTTTAATAACAGTTACATCGATATTGAGGATATCACCCTTCTTGAGAATTTTAGCTTCTGAGGGAATCCCATGACATACTACGTGGTTTACTGAAGTACAGATTGTATGTTGAAATGCTGCGCGCCCTGGCGCAGCCCCATAACCTAAACAGGCAGGGATGGCCTGTTGCACATTCACTATATAATCATGACAAATCGTGTCTAGTTCTAGTGTGCTGACTCCAGGTTTAATATAGGGCTTAATCATATCGAGTACTTCTGCCGCCAAACGCCCCGCAATACGCATTTTTTCAATCTCTTCAGGGGTTTTGATTAAACGGGCAGGAGCTGAATAAGTACTGTTCATGATCACTAAAAACTTTTGGTAATTTGTAAGTGTCTATGGTATAAATAGCCGCCCGTTTTATCAAATGGTTTTTTGTGATCTCTAGATACATGAAAACCGTTTAAAAACGGAAAAATCCGCACATATGTCGTCACATTGCTCTGGGTGCCCTGCGGGGTGGAGAATGCGGACATATGGAGGCCTAACCCAAACTTTAAGGTAAAGAAAATGGCAGATTACAACGTAAGCATGCGCGACCTTCTTACAGCTGGCGCGCACTTTGGTCACCAAACTCGTTTCTGGAACCCAAAAATGCGTCAATATATCTTTGGCGCGCGTAACAAAATTCACATCATCAACCTTGAGCATACTGTTCCTGCGCTAAATGATGCTTTGAACTTTGCTAACCAGTTAGCAAGCAAAAAGAATAAAGTTTTGTTCGTTGGTACTAAACGTGCTGCTTCTAACATCATCCGTGAACAAGCTCAACGCGCTGGTCAACCATATGTAGATCATCGCTGGTTAGGTGGTATGTTGACGAACTGGAAAACTCTTCGTCAATCAATCAACCGTTTGAAAGATCTTCAAACTCAGTCTCAGGACGGTACTTTTGCTAAGCTGACTAAACGTGAAGCTCTTGAGCGTGCACGTGAGATGGAAAAACTTGAGCGTTCTTTGGGCGGCGTGAAAAACATGGGTGGCTTACCTGACGCATTATTCGTAATCGATGTTGATCACGAAGCAATTGCTATTAAAGAAGCTAAGAACCTGGGTATTCCTGTAATCGGTATCGTAGATACAAACTCTAATCCAGACAACGTAGACTACGTTATTCCGGGTAATGATGACGCGATCCGCGCAGTAACTCTTTATGCTTCTGCTATGGCTGACGCGATTATTGCTGGTAAAGAATACGCTCAATCACAAGCAAATGCACAAGCTAAAGCAGAAGAAGCTCCAGCTTCTGAGGCTTAATGCGTTTGACGCTAGCTTGTCATTTTTGCGACATGTGATGGTGGCAAAGTAAGCGTTAAGTATGCAGGCGGCCCATGAGAATCCTCTGGGCCGTTTCTGTTCTAAAAGAATTTGTTTTCTACCACCGAATTTAGGAGATTAACATGACTGCTGTTACTGCAAGCATGGTTAAAGAATTGCGCGACCGTACTGGCCTTGCAATGATGGAATGTAAAAAAGCTTTAACAGAAGCTGATGGTGATATCGAACTTGCGATTGATAACCTTCGTAAATCTGGTCAAGCAAAAGCAGCTAAAAAAGCGGGTAATATTGCAGCTGATGGCGCGATTACGATTGTTCAGGAAGGCAATAAGGCAATTCTTGTAGAAGTAAACTGTCAGACTGACTTTGTTGCTAAAGACGAAAACTTTGCTGGCTTCTCTGCAAAAGTTGCTGCTGCTGCGCTAGCTGCAAATGAAACTGATGCTGCTAAAATTGCTGAACTCAAGCTTGAAGATGGTGCTACTGTTGAAGAAGCACGTATTGCACTTGTTCAGAAAATTGGTGAAAACATTCAGGTTCGTCGTGCTGCGATTGTTGAAGGTGAAAACCTTGCAGTTTATAAACACGGTCTGAAAATTGGTGTTGTTGTAGCTTACACTGGTGATGCTGATACAGGTAAAGGTATTGCAATGCACGTTGCTGCATTCAATCCAGTTGCTGTAACTGCTGAACAGGTTCCTGCTGAGCTTGTAGCGAAAGAAAAAGAAATCGCTGAAGCAAAAGCAATTGAATCTGGTAAACCAGCCAATATCGTTGAAAAAATGGTATCTGGTTCAGTAGATAAATATCTGAATGAAGTTGTACTTGAGCGTCAAATGTACGTAATTGACAACGACAAGAAAGTTGCTGAAGTACTTAAGGCGACTGGTACAACTGTAGCTCAATTCGTACGTTTCGAAGTGGGTGAAGGTATCGAGAAAAAAGCAGAAATGAGCTTCGCTGAAGAAGTTGCTGCTGCTCAGGCTGCTGCTCAATAATATTGAATTAGCAGATTGTAAAAAAGCCCTCAGTTTGAGGGCTTTTTTGTATTTATAAAACTCAATATTATTGAGTGGCTTTATGTTTAGTTTGCTAAAGTAGAGGAATAACCAATTGGAATGCGGTTTCCGAATAATTTAAACGATGGTACGGCTTATTAAGCTCTAGTAAACTCTCTATGCCGTGTTTTCCACTTAGGTAGGAGTTTACCTAAATAAGCATCCACGCACCATACGGGGCCAATCAGGAGAAACTGGAGGTCTTTTAAAAAAGAAGGCTTTTTACCCTCAACTTTATGTCCATAAAACTGGCCAATCCATGCCAGAACAAACACTCCAATATAAAAGCCTATTCCTGCTGGCAAGATATAAATAAGCCAACCCATAATCAGAATTAATGCTGCCATTGCTACAGCTAGCACTAGGTCAAGACGGGCATAGAAAATCAAAGTTAACACTACGAGCAGAGTCGCAAGCAGAGTGCTGAAATGTGCGATGATCCCGATAATTGAAAATAGGATAGTTGGAACACAAATCCAGTGAATTGCTTTATTGGTTTTATTTTGGTGGCTTTCAGAATATTCTTCAAACCATTCTTCCACTGTCTTCATTATCCACTCCTTGTGATGATTTTTATTAGTCTTAAAATATAAACAGAATATAAATCAAAAAGACAGAATGCGTCAAAGTTTTCTGACAGGGGAGTATTTAAAGATAAATAAAGCTATTTTTGATACAGACCCATAAAAATTGCTAACCAGGTATTTTAAAAATTGGAAGGAGTTTTAAGCAGAGAAATGGAAGTTGGTAAAGTTTAGAAGAAACTATAAAAACAAAAGCCACTAATTGTGGCTTTTAATCTTCTTATGCAGTAAGACAGATTTAAGAGTTAGGACCATCTACACGTTCAATACTTACTTTCGCCGTACCGGCATTAGTTACACCAATACTTTTGGCAGCGCCATACGACAAGTCAAGTACACGGTTACCATGGAAAGGTCCACGATCATTAACTTTAACAATTACACTTTTACCATTAGAGCGGTTGGTCACGCGAATATAACAGTTTAGTGGCAGGCTGCGATGAGCTGCTGTCATGGCATTCATATCAAATGTTTCACCGCTTGCAGTCTTGCGGCCATGGAATTGACGTCCATACCAAGATGCTACGCCGGTCTGGCTGAACTTACGAACAGTGTTAGACGCTACGGTATTCAATTTTTCAATCACTGAAGGTTCTTCTTCAGGGATTTCAATTTTCGCTGCAATAGTCTGGCGGCGAATTTTATCACCGGTACGCTCAGTGATTGAAAGACTGTTAAGGTTTGAGAAGTGAGAGTTAAAGCCTTGTGCATCACGGTTTAAAACACGGGCTGCAAGATTTAAATTGTCATTATCATTGCTCAATGACGAAGCCTGTACCATTTCTGCTTGAGACTGCGTTACGGTCAGACCGATAGTTAACGCAAGTATATATTTTAGCGAAGTGGGCATTCATAAACTCCTAAAGATCAGTGCTGCTTTGCTGATAAAACTCCAGTAAACCAGCACATGTATCCAAATGTTCGTTTGTGTTACTGCATTTGACGATGGGGGATAATATTCATGTGTCACCAAAAGTGTCTAGTCTTTAACGAGAAATATTTACAAAAAGGACAAAATCTCACAAATATAGATTAAAAAATAATCAATATTGTAACATTTAATTTAAAAAGTAGAATTAATAGCCTTTTATCTATAAATAATTGTTGACTTTTAAAATACTAGGTAAATATTTGGTTTAACGATCGGCTACTTCTGTCCCTAATTGCCATACAGCAGTGGCATACATACGGCTCTTATTGTAGGTAGTAATAACCTGAAAATTTGGGTAGGTAATATAGTAAACCGGACCATATGAATCTTGAAGTTGAATGATATTGACCATATCTAGATCATCAATTTTTACCAAAGGATTAAGTGGGCTAATTCCTTTATTTTTCAAAACTCCATAAGGTACAGGCTGGGTAAGATCAGTCGCAATAATACTGTCTGGATTTGAACCGGTGTATCGTGCAGCAAAACCGATAGGCTGGTCGCGTTGCCATCCATGATGAGCTAAATAGTTAGCAATAGAACCGATAGCGTCTACTGCTGAGTTTCTGAGATCAATATGACCGTTGCCATCGTAATCTATGCCCAGTTTAGTAATATTACTCGGCATGAATTGCGGATAGCCAATTGCGCCTGCATATGAGCCAATAATGCTGCTGGTTGGATAGCCTTCTTTATAGGTCCAGGCAATTAAAGCGCCTAATTCATCGCTAAAATATTCAGCGCGGCGTGGATAACCGAAGGCCAATGTAGCTAGTGCATCACGCGTGACGAAGGAACCTTTATTAGCACCATAGCCAGTCTCTACTCCTAAAATACCTAAAATCACCGCCTTAGAGACTCCAAACTGCTGTTCAGCCCGGTTTAAAGCATCTGTATACTGGTTTTTAAAAGTAACTCCGCGGTTAATCGTACCTGCTGACATGAAATTAGTTTTATATTCATACCAAGGTTTACTTTCCCCAGGACGATTCATGATGTTAACAATGTTTGGTAAATTTTTACTGCCCTGCATGGCCCAATCTACCTGCTGTGCAGTCAGACCATAATTTTGCATAGTTTTAGTTTTAAATGCTTCATAATTAGGGTGAGTAATAAAATCATTTGCCTGAGAGAAAGCGACAATACCGGCAGCACTCAAACCTATACTAAATTGCTTGAATTTTTTATAAATATTTAAACTAATCATTGGCTCTTAAATCTCAACTATCGATGCGTATGAATAGACATGACCAAACCAAAAGTGGCCATTAAAGTAATGATGGCGGTACCACCATAACTCATAAAAGGTAGAGGTACGCCAACTACAGGTAAAATACCACTGACCATGCCGGCATTAACAAACACATAAACAAAAAATGACAAACCCAGTGTTCCGGCTACAAGACGTCCATAATTATGAAAACAGTTGAGGCCGATCTGTAATACCCTGAAAATAATCGCAAAATAAAGAGTAATAAGGATGAGAACTCCAATTAAACCAAACTCTTCAGAATAAGCTGCAATAATAAAATCAGTATGGCCTTCAGGTAAAAAATGTAAATGGGACTGGGTACCTTGTAAAAAGCCCTTACCAAAAAATCCACCTGAACCAATTGCTGTTTTAGATTGGATAATATTCCAGCCTGTTCCTAAAGCGTCTGCTTCCGGATTCAGCAAGGTGAGTACACGTTGCCGCTGATAGTCATGCAGAAGAAACTGCCATGCTAGGGGAATAATCATGCACATGAGGCCTATAGCAGCTCCAATGAGCTTCCAGGAGAGGCCACTTAAAAACAGGACAAAGAGACCGCTGGCAAGAATCAGTAATGATGTCCCTAAATCTGGCTGCTCTGCAATGAGTAAAAATGGAACAATAATAAGAACCAGAGAAATAATGACGTTTTTAAAGCTTGGAGGAAGAGGATGACGTGATAAAAACCAGGCAATCATCATTGGCATACCAATCTTCATAAACTCACTGGGCTGTACACTGCCAAAACCGGGAATATCAATCCAGCGCTGTGCACCCATGCGCACTTCGCCAAATATCATGACTGATAACAGCGCTAATACACCAAAAATATAAAAATATGGCGAAAACGCCTGATAAACCTTGGGCGGAATCTGGGCAAGTGTAAACATGACGATAAAGCCAATACCGAAACTCATGGCCTGCTTGCTAACTAGACCAACATCTTGCGCAGAAGCACTATATAGTACAGTTAAGCCTAATAAGGCATTGAGAAACAGAAAAAGGCATAACCACGGATCAATATGCAGCCGCTGCCAGCGAGACGGTTGCATGGCTGTACTCAGCCCATCACGAGGAGCTTGACGCAGGAACTTATATTGAGAGCTTGGAGACATGTAGGTTTGAAAACAGGCTAAATTAATGCATGCCGCATGCTAACACAAAGCTTGCACAAGACAATCGCTATGCAAACTTTGCAATAAAAAAACCTGGCATTAGCCAGGTTTCCGATTTTGATATTTTAATCTCAAGACTATCTAATCAGTCTTAATATAAGCTGATGAATAAGTTAAATATTAATGGAAGAATAAAGTATCGTGATATTCTGCAAGTACCATTAACTCATCTTTAGTCAGATTTGGGATAAGCTTGTCGATAGCGATATGCACTGCTTTAGTGACCGCTGCCGCTCCGATATCGGCAGCTTTACGTTTAATCATGCCCAGATCAAGTGTTTTGTTGAAATCGCTCATAAAGTGACGGATGGTTGCGTCACCGAACTGTTTATAAAGCTCGGCCAGCACTGCACGGTCTACTTTATTGCCCGCCTTAATTTCAGCAAAATTATGCTTAAGGTTAGTGACCAGACTGGCATCCAGTGGTTCACCTACTCTATATTGGTTATCCGGACCTTTAAACATGCTACGTTCAGAGAATTCAATTGACTGCTGAACTACTTCATTTGGTGCTTTATTTAATAGTTGTTTCAATAAGACAGCCACAGTTGACTTAATATAGCCTGCAAGTTTCTCTGCTGTATCACGTTTGTCACTGGCAGGGAAACGGCGTACCAGTTCGGTTAAAATAGCATCAATAATTTCATCATTGATTTGTAAAGCGATTTTATCCCGAAGAGGATAAAGCGGCTCCTTTGAATTCTTTTTTTCAACTGATGTCTGAAGATTGTTCAGTAAAGACTCAGACGGGGTAAAACCAAAAAATGGCATGATTAAAACCTCGGTATTTTTCGTTTTATTGTCGCGCCAATCGGATCGGGTTTGGCATCCAGGTTAAATCTGATACACGACATGGATTAATATCCAGCCCACCACGTCGTGTATAAGTTGCATACACCATCAACTTTTCCGGCTGTAAATGTTGCCATATATCTGCAAACATTTGCTCCACACATTGTTCATGAAAGCCATTATGTTGACGGTAAGAAATAATATAAGCTAACACACTACGATAACAAGGTTTTTTACCTTGATAACGAATAAAAACCGTTCCCCAATCTGGCTGGCCAGTCACTGGACAGTTACTGCGTAACAGATGCGAATATAGCTGGATTTCTCCTTCTTCATGGTCATCTGCATATTGCAGCAAACCTGCATCCGGATGATTCTTCAACTGCTGGGGTGTCAAATCATCAATACATATACCCTGCGGTTGACTGATTTCAAGAGCATCCACCTGAAAAAGCTCTAATTTCACTGCTGCACCTGCAGCCTGAAATAAGTCTTTCTCTACAGTCTCTATGAAAATAGCCCGAGTTTCAAACCGGTGAAAATTCAAACTGTTAAAGTAGAGTTTTAAAGATTTAGATTCAATAAGATGAGGCGAAGAAGCGGGTAAGCTCATACGTCCAATAGCGACTTGTGGTATACCATGGCTGTTTAACCATGAAATTGANNCCTTCTATATGGGCATAGTCAGCGCGAGACTGCGCGCGTGCAATAGGAAAAAGAATATCAGGTTGATACTGGTTTGGATAACTGGTGTCTTTACCCAATAAAGACTGCTCTACACTCATTCACGCATTCCTGAACCACGAGACAATAAATAGTATGCAATGCCATAAAACACTGCGCAGAATAATGTAATTACCACAAGAGAAACTGAAACGTTTACATCACTATGGCCTAAAATTCCGAAACGGAAAGCATTCACCATATATACGATCGGATTGATCAGAGAGAGGTTCTGCCAAAATGGGCTTAATGAACTGATCGCATAGAACACTCCCCCTAAGTAGGTAAGTGGTGTTAATACAAATGTTGGGATAATTGAAATATCATCGAAAGATTTAGCATAAACAGCATTAATAAAACCGCCCAGAGAGAAGAGCAGGGAGGTAACAATCACGGTAAATATGGTCACAAACCAGTTAGTGATATGCAGGTCAGTAAAAAACAGACTCATCGCTGTCACTATAATACCAACCAGTACACCGCGACATACTCCGCCAATCACATAGCCCCATAAAATCAAATGCAGAGGCATTGGACTCATAATGAGTTCTTCAATACTTTTTTGAAACTTGGCACTAAAAAAGCTACTGGATACATTGGCATAACTATTAGTAATTACCGCCATCATAATCAGGCCGGGGACAATAAACTGCATATAGCTTACGCCGCCCATCTCTCCAATACGTGAACCGACCAGATTGCCAAAGATTACAAAATAAAGGCTCATNNCGCATGAAACGTCGGATTTCTTTGCGAACTAAAGTTCCAAGTGCAGTTTGTAATTGACCTAGATTCATGTTGTCGCTCCATCCAGATTTTTTTCGACCATTTTTACGAAAAGCTCTTCGAGACGGTTCGATTTGTTGCGCATACTGCGTACCTGAATATTCTGTGCCTGCATGAGCTGAAACAGATCATTTAAAGAATGGGCTTTATCCATCGTTACTTCTAGAGTCATTGGATCAATCAGATTAAAATTAACGCCAATAATATTCAGATGCAAAGGTTCAATAGGTTCAGCCAGATCAAAAATGAATGATTCCTCATTTAATTGATTAAGAAAATCCTTCATAGTGGTATCTTCTTTAATTACGCCACGATCAAT
>NZ_DBUF01000028.1:360732-381407 GCF_002307755.1 Acinetobacter sp. UBA1297 | reverse complement strand
TGGTAATTCAGATTATTTTAAATCTGTCTAACAAAACCCGACTTAACTATATTTAACTAAGTTGCTGTTTTATCAGAAGTTTTAATCTTCATCACCGCCGATGGATGTGCATTATAGGCCATTTATTTCCTAACGCAAGGGGTATTTTATAAAAAAGTGATCGGCTGGTTATTTATCCGGCAAATACCCGGATTTTTTCTATTTCTTAAGTATACACGGCTCAGCCAAACTTAACTGATCCAGTATTTTATCCTGTTCATTTTTTTCCTGCCAACGCAAAGGTCGGCAGTCAATATATTCAATATAACCACTCTCGCCCTCATAGCTTTCGCCATCCCAATGAGCTTGATAACGAAAGCTTCCGACATAGCCTGCCGCCAAACCAAATTTGAAATCCCCTCGGCTTTGTGCATGCAATTCAAATAATATTTGTCCTTCATGTTCTACGCACCAAGAAAACTCTCTAGGCAAGTACATCTCTTTACCATTAGGGGTAGTCACCTTAGGATAAACACGGTCTACTTTGAATATTACATTTTTGTCATGGAGCTCCATGTCTCCCGCTATATCACGCACATAAAGATGTGATTGAACAAGTTGATTAAAATTATTACGGATTTGCAAAAGCAGAACTTGTAAGGACGGACTCAGATTAATGACCTGATAGGTAAAAAAGCACCAGGTAATTACAGGTATATTGGCAGCACGGGCATATTCAAAGCTACCAGTTCCTTCAATTAAATAACGTTGTTCTTGGTAGTAAACTTCGCCTTTACACTGGCAAAGCAAAGACCAGTGCTCGAATAAACCCCATTTTATTTTTATAAATTGAGAAAGAACAGGCAGAGTCACCACATTTAAATCTATAGAAAACTCGGGTGACTGGCGTTTGATTCGTAATACAGGTAATTCACCAGATACTTGATCAATATCTGCAAAGGAAAAATCATCAGAATTAAAAAAGCACTGTTCTTTTACAGAGTAACTTTTAAGTTGCCCCAGCATATGTGGACTGGAGCTGACTAAAACTGTTGCAGTATCGAGCGCCTGCTCAAGAATGGCACTTTGATTAAAAAATACGGGTATTCGGGGCTGCCCGATAATACTTATAAAATTAAGATAATGAAGTGGAGCAGGCAGATTGGGTAGAATCAGACCCTGATGGATAATTTTAAAACGGCCTTTAGGCGGATGATAAGCCAAGTTCAGTTTAGAAAATGATTTAGGGTTCAGCTGCTGTGATTGATTCAAGGACGTAATCAATTTAACCATACTGAACCCCCTGATTTGGTTAGGTTATAATACGACTTTGATGTCTTCGGGCCAAAAATGTTGTAATGAAACCTGATAATGCATAAATAATAGAAACAGTCAGTATTCCAACAGGTATATTGTACGTAATTGCTGCAAGAATCAAAACAACAGGAAGCATGACTGCAAAAGGTACACGTTTGCGATCCATCTGTTTAAATGAGTAATACTTGATATTAGAAATCATCAGGATTCCGATAATCAGCATCAGGACAGCATTGGTGGCTTGAATTCCCCGGTCCTGCAGATCAAAAATCGCTGGAAAATCTATTCCTACCCAGATTAATGAAACCACAATGATTGCAGCCAACGGACTTGCAATCCCGATAAAATAACGCTTATCGACTACTCCGATCTGCACATTGAAACGGGCTAACCGGAAGGCGGCACAAGCGGTATAGACAAAACAGCAAGCTAAACCAATACGACCAAGATCATTAAGACTCCAGCTATACATGAGCATTGCAGGCGCTACGCCAAAAGCCAGCAGATCAGACAATGAGTCAAATTGTTCACCAAAAGCACTTTGTGCACCGATGGCACGTGCTACCCGTCCATCCAGACCATCTAAGAGCGCAGCAATAAAAATCGCATAAATGGCCTGACTATAGACTCCATTCATGCTCGCGACTATTGAATAGAACCCTGCAAGTAAAGCTGCGGTCGTAATTAGGTTCGGCCATAGATAAATTCCACGACGCCTTATTTTCTGCCCTTCATGAGTATGCTCTTCTTCGACTACTTCAAAGGTAATTCCATCAAATGAGTCGTGAGAATTATCATCCCGTTCAGGCTTAGGTATATTTGTCATTCTTATACGTCCTAACTATGACCTTATCCAATTTACGGTAAAATACAGACTATTCACCAACTAGCCAGCGTACTGCTGCATGTCCGCCAATTTCCTGCATGCGCAGATGTGGAAACAACCATTGTAGTGCCTCATCTGCATCTTCAGAAAACTTCCAAGGCGGATTAATGACCAGTAAACCACAACCATTTAAACCGACTGGCGTATCATCCGGCCATACACAGATTTCACAGATGAGCTGCCGGCGAATACCGGTCTTCATCATTTTCTTTTCAAAACGCTCAATCATGGCGCGATCCTTAATCGGATACCACACGGCAAATACGCCCGTCGGCCATTTTTTATAGGCATTCTGTAAAAGCTCTACCAATTGCGGAAAATCTTTACGCTCTAATTCATAAGGCGGATCAATCATGACCAGACCGCGTTTTTCTTTCGGTGGAATAACGGCCAGCAGTCCTTCATAAGCATCACGTTCATGCAGCCCAGCACGTGAATCACGAATATTGTCACGCAACTGCTGAAATACATCCCGTTGCATTTCAAACACTGTGGCTTTATCAATATCACGCATTCCCTGTAATGCAAACCATGGTGAGCCAGGATAAGCCCCTTGACCCTGCTGGCTACGCATACTTTCAACCAGTTTCAGGTATTGCTGTACGCCTTCTGGTGCATTACGCTTGACTGAGTCATCCAGCTTGACCAAACGGTGAATACCTGTCAGAAATTCACCAGACTTTTGTGCAGGTGCAGACGACAGATCATATTGACCCGCGCCGCCATGCGTATCGATATAACGATAAGGCTTGTCTTTACTATTCAGGCGTGTCAACAATTGCAGCAACAGTACATGTTTCATAACATCGGCAAAGTTGCCTGCATGGAAATGGTGACGGTAATTCATTTTTGCATTAATTCCTTAGTTCAATAGGCATTTTAGCATGAAAAAATGTTTCTTTAAGGAACTTCTCTTATTCTAAAATAATCCCTTACTTTTTATCCTTATTTTTTCGAGGTGATATGGAAGACGTTCTTCTACCGCAATCCTGGGCTCTTGACCAAGTGATCAGTGATTTACATCAACATGGTTTTGTAGTTATTGATCGGGCCTATGAGCAAGCTTATTTGCATGATTTAGTAGAAGAATGTACTGAAAATATTAATCGTTTTCGGGAAGCTGCTGTTCAAAACGGAGTGGTTACGCAAATCCGCAGTGACCATATTTTATGGATCAATGAGAATTTGCCTATTGCACAGCAACATATAAACACCTTGCAACAACTGGCTATCACACTTAACCGGGCATTCTTTACCAGTATTCGTGAAGTTGAAGCTCACTTCGCCTGTTATAATGCTGGCGAGTTTTATACTTTACACCGTGATAATCCCCAACAAAAAAATGATCGGGTTTTTTCTGCCGTTTACTACTTACATGAACAATGGCAGAGTCACTGGGGTGGGCAGTTGCGCTTACAGGATGTACATCAGGATTGGCATATTATTGAACCCGCACCCAATCGATTAGTGATTTTTCAAAGCGATCTTTTGCATGAAGTCTTAAAGGCACAACAACAGCGCCTGTCTATTACTGCATGGTTACGTAGTGGACCGGTGTTATGGTAAAGGCCGGGCCGGTCGCTTTAAATCTGTAAAACCAGCCTCATATATAAACTTAATATTTATAAGAGTAATGGCGAATGCTAGAAGATACCAAGCAACTGATAGCCCGCATTGGTGAAACAGATCAATTGTTCTTGTCATGCAGTACGCCTGAACTGGCGCTTGAGCGTGGGCAGTTACGTATGGAACTGGTAAACCGCAGCAATCATCGTCAGGAACAGATTCATTTCTTGCAGGAAGCTATTGTCATTCTTGAACAAGGCCGCCTGGAATATGAAGAAATGCCGTTAAGGGTTTACCTTGACCTCTCGATTCAGCTAGCTAAAGCTTATATGGTTTTCTTTGAATTGAATCGTGAAGTGCATTTTGCCTTAATTGCCCAGCAGATTTTAAAACCATTGGCACATTATGAGCATGGTGAAATTTTTCTGATTTTAGGCTATGCATCTGTTGCTAAAAATGAATTGGCTCTTACCCGGCACTGGCTGAGCAAATATACCAAGACTCAAGAGTTTGATCGGGAAACGTTACGACAACATTTTGCCTTTCAGGCTATGCGTAATGAGGACTGGTTTATGAAACTGCTTCAGTCGCGTGTTCATTGATTAAAATCAAAGGCTCTTCACAGAAGAGCCTTTTTTCTTATTCAGGATGCTTAGGATTTTTATCGTCTTCAACGTGCAGCATCTGGTTCAGCTTGTCAATAATCACAATCCATTCATCATCCTGATGCCAGTGTTCACGCAGGAAAGAACTCTGCCCCTGTGTCCAGAAATCTGCTTCTGGTAAAATTACATCAGAAGGAAGCTGATGATCTTTTGCAAACTGGTCTATAGAAGCTTCATCTGAAGGTAAGCCTAATTGCTCAAATAATAATTCTAAAGTGGGTTGTTGTTCGAGTACCATAAGTTGACTCCTATTTGTTATTTCATCAATCTATAAACTAACAAATACGCAGAAAATTAGGGCTACAGGCCGATGTATTCTTGTTATCTTTTGTGATAAATCTAAAGATGGCTATAAAAAAAGCGCCTATGACAGGCGCTTTTTATCAATCTAAAAAATAGATTATTTAAGCATGTCAGCAACTGCTGCGCGCTCTTCTTCAAGTTCGTTCAGAGTTACGTTAATGCGCTCACGGCTGAATTCGTCGATTTCAAGACCTTGAACGATTTTGTATTCACCGTTTTCAGTGGTTACAGGGAAACCAAACATTACGCCTTCAGGAATGCCGTAAGATCCATCAGAAGGAATACCCATTGTTACCCATTTGCCGTTTGTACCAAGTGCCCAGTCGCGCATATGGTCGATAGCAGCATTTGCAGCAGAAGCAGCAGAAGACAGGCCACGCGCTTCGATAATCGCAGCGCCACGTTTACCAACAGTTGGAAGGAATACGTCTTTGTTCCATTCAGCATCGTTGATTTTGTCTTTCAAGCTTTCGCCGTTCACAGTTGCGAAACGATAGTCAGCATACATGGTTGGAGAGTGGTTACCCCAAACAGTCATGTTTTCGATGTCAGAAACTGCAACACCTGCTTTTTGAGCAAGCTGAGTCAAAGCACGGTTGTGGTCAAGACGTAGCATTGCGGTAAAGTTTTTCGCTGGAAGATCTGAAGCAGATTTCATTGCGATGTAAGCATTGGTGTTTGCAGGATTACCTACAACCAATACTTTAACGTCACGGCTAGCCACTTCGTTAAGCGCCTGACCTTGACCGATGAAGATTTCACCATTCACTTTAAGCAGGTCAGCACGTTCCATACCAGGACCACGTGGGCGTGAACCCACAAGAAGCGCGTAGTCAGCATCTTTGAATGCTACTTTAGGATCATCAGTACCGATCATGCCCGCCAACAATGGGAAAGCACAGTCGTCTAGTTCCATCATTACGCCTTTCAGCGCTTGTTGAGCTTTCTCAACAGGAATTTCTAATAATTGAAGAATAACTGGTTGGTCTTTACCCAGCATTTCGCCGCTTGCGATACGGAATAACAGGCTGTAACCAATTTGACCAGCAGCGCCAGTAACGGCAACGCGAACAGGTTGCTTCATGTAATTATCTCCAATTGAGGATCGTCATAATGATTAAATAGCTGTTCTATCTAATCTTAATAAACATAAACGGCAAAGATTGTACTCCAATCGTCTGACAGATGCATGTAAAAGAGAATGGATTTCCCCTAAAGTCTGATAGGAAATATAAATGAAATCCCGTTCATACTTTCAGATTATCTTTAAGCATCAAATAATTGTTTAATATGCCCCTTTTACGGTAAAGCTACCTGGACAACTGGAGACGACTTCACTTGAGCACTGTTTATACTGCCCATTAACCCGGTAACATACCTGAACCTCTGTCAAGACAGGTGTGCCTCTTAAACTTTCACAACTAAAGCGTATTCCATTATTTGGCAAAGCAGGGTTCAGTTTTAAAAACTGCTGTTTTAATGAATTATTTTGCATTTGACGACTGACTGAGCCGGTCAGATCGGCAGGTATTTTTAAGCGCTCGGCATAATTAATAATGGTACGGAAATACTGGCTGGCATTCATCGGCAAACACCCTCCTACGCTATGCCATAACTGAGCACGGCTATTTTCACCCGGCATAATACGCGACACAACGTTTGCCTGAATGGGTGACAGATTTGCAGAAGAACTGGTTGTACAGTCTTCTTCTGTTGTTTCAGGCAGTAAACCGGCAATCGTCAATGAATACCCTTCCAGACACTGACGGGTTTTCTGTCTGGATGAGTCCAGTGCACATACTGCCGGTGTCATTTGCACACGCATCACATACCCCTGCAAAGCTGGTGCAGCAAAGGCCGGAGAACTACACAACCCGATCACAGCAGTTACACATCCGGCAGCTGCAAAAGAAAAGGCTGCCTTTAAACTTATTTTCTTCATTGAAAAACTAGCTATAAATTGCAGTAACACATTAATTCACCGGACCCTTATGGTGTATTCCTGACCGGTATTACTTTCATCCGGTTCTGAATAGATTGTGGTCCTTGCCCCAATAGCACCCCATAATGAGTTGCATTTGCCATGACATTTTTAACGTAGTCACGGGTTTCAAGTAACGGAATGGCTTCCGTATATTGATCAGCAGTCAGACTCTGAAATTCAGGCTGCCAGCGCTTAGCCCTGTTCGGACCAGCATTATAGCCAGCCGTTGCCAATACAGGGTTATTACTGAGCTGATTTTGTATCATGGACAGATAATAAGTACCGTAGCGGATATTGGTATTCATATCAGTCAGGGCAGCCGGGTTATAACTCTCGCCCATTTGCCGGGCGACCAGTCGTGCTGTATCTGGCATGATCTGCATCAATCCGCCAGCTCCAACATGTGAACGTGCAGAAGATACAAAACGGCTTTCCTGACGCATAAGTCCATAAGCCCAAGCTGGATCTACTCCCACATTGCGGCTATGACTCACCACTGTACCCTGATGTGGAGTAGCATAACGGTAACTGTAATTATGCTGTCTCACTGTACGTTCTGCGGCATAGATTGCCCGATCGTACCATCCCATATCATGAGCACGTTTCGCCGCAGCGAGTAATAAGCCATCATCCTGCTTCAGGTATGCCTGACGTACTGCCCAGTTCCACTCGCGGTTAATATAGCTATCTGGTGCATTAATACGGCGCAAGGTAAACGCACGGTTAAAATGAATATTCTGGTTCAGCCGCTGCATGTCTTGGCTAGAAGGTTGCTGATTATCCGGCACACTGCTGTACCTTTGGCCCAACTGATCCTTTGCTAACAGATTATGATAATCATCGCCTGCCTGGGCCAATTTACTATAGATAGCTCGTGCTGTCTGGTGTGAACCACTGTCATTTCGTTTTTCTACGCTACGGGCTAGCCAGTATTGCCAGCGGTCTTCCTGTTTCTGGGTGACTGTCATACTATCAATAGCACGGATTACACTCTCCCACGCTCCAAAGCGAATCGCCTGTCGCGCATAGATTTCTGCTTCTTCAGGGGTAAATGGATAACCATAGCTGGTATCTAAAGCATTCAGGACTTCCCGATTAAAATTATTCTTCATGACAGTAGTACCGCCAATATAACCTACTGTGCGATACAAATAGCGTTGTACATCGGCAGGTGTACCCTCAGCCGCGCGTTTTACCGAAGATAACGCTGTTTCCAGTTCGTTATTGGCCAAGCGTCCCAAGGCAAAAATCAGATAAGCATGATCAGTTGGAGTCGCTTTTGGTGCAGACCATAAATAATTAAGTGGATTAGCCTGAATCTGGTTCAGCTGGGCCAATGATAAAGGTAGCCCAATAGTTTGTGCCGTTGCCAGCGCCTGACCCGACTGTCCTGCCCGTAGTTGTCCCCATAAACGCTGCTGGCGATCTTGGGCAGTCATTAATGGACTGGCCAGCATCATACGCCCCAAACCGGTACATGAATCAGGCTGGGATTCAGTAGTAAACCATATATCCTTATACTCGGCGAAGACCAGAGGGTCGCCAGTCTTAGCCCGCACTTGGGCAACCGCACAGCTCTCTGCACGGTCAGGATTGGTTACATAAGCCAAAACTGGCTGGGCATTGGCATAATCAGCCTGTTTTACTTTTTCTTCTACATAGTCAGCGGCAAGTTTTTCGGTCATGGCAGCCTGCGGATACCGCTGGGCAAAGCTGATAATTGCTGAAGGTGACTGAAAACCCAGATTGGTATTTAATTTCCAGTATTCCGGATAATAGCCAAGTACATCATTTTGCATAGCAGCCTGATACTGATCTAACAGCGCAATATTACCCGCATTGGCAGCCCTTAAGGCATCATTAAACTGCTCGTCAGCAGCCTGGCTACAATGTATACCGAATACACTCATCAAGCTTCCAAGCAAGAGGCGCTGAAAACTTTTGTTTTTTAATCCATATTTACTTAATGAATTATTTTTCTTGAGATGCATACCCGCCCTTTTCCAGCTGCAAAACCCAGTTCCGGACCGATAGTTTAATTATTCTTTATGATGACTACTGTTGTGTTATGTAAACTCATGATTCACCTCTCATTAATTCAAAAGTAATTTTTTCTGTAAAATCAACGCAAACTGAACTGAATTTATTTTTAGGGCTTTAGTTAAAAATACTGTTAAAATGTGCGACCTTAAAAATCCCTTTACCGGTCGATCTATGTGTATTCAGGCCGGTTATCTGATCATTATCCTTTAGGAGCCTACATGACGGTTCAAACCTTCATTCCAAATGGTGCCAAAGCTGCCTCAGAAAACACTGTTACCCAGCCACAGCACACCCCTGCCGATAATATGCCAGTTAAAAAACTGTATATTGAAACGCAAGGGTGTCAGATGAATGAGTATGACAGTCACCGTATGGCAGACCTTTTAGGCGACTCACATGGCTATATCCTGACCAGCAATCCGGCTGATGCCGATATCCTGCTGATGAACACATGTTCAATCCGTGAAAAAGCACAGGAAAAAGTGTTTAGTGAGCTGGGCCGCTGGCGTAAGCTGAAAGACCAAAATCCTGACTTGGTGATTGGTGTGGGTGGCTGTGTTGCCTCACAAGAAGGCGATAATATTCAAAAGCGTGCGCCTTATGTCGATATGGTATTTGGCCCGCAAACCCTGCACCGTTTACCGCAAATGCTGGACCAGCATATAGACCAGCTTGAGAAGCCAAAAAAACAGAAGATCAAGCTGGTCGATATTTCCTTTCCAGATATTGAAAAATTTGACTTTTTGCCCGAACCACGCGTAGAAGGCTATAAAGCTTTTGTTTCAATCATGGAAGGCTGTTCAAAATACTGTTCGTTTTGTGTAGTTCCTTATACCCGTGGTGAAGAAGTTTCACGTCCGCTGGATGATGTACTGGCCGAGATTGCTGGTCTGGCAGAAAAAGGCGTTCGCGAAATCAATCTGCTTGGCCAGAACGTAAATGGCTATCGTGGAGAGACTTTCGAAGGCACTATCTGTACCTTTGCTGACCTGCTGCGTCTGGTGGCCGAAATTCCGGGTATTGGCCGGGTTCGTTATACCACTTCACACCCGCTAGAATTTAATGATGATCTGATTCAGTGTTACCGCGACTTGCCACAAATGGTCTCACACCTACATTTGCCGGTACAAAGTGGTTCAAATGACGTACTTCAGGCAATGAAGCGTAACCATACTATTGATGTTTATATTGAAAAAATAGCCAAGCTTCGTAAAGTCCGTCCCGATATGCATTTATCAAGTGATTTTATTATTGGGTTTCCAGGCGAGACTGATCAGAATTTTGAAGAAACTTATCAGTTTATTCAGGAAATGGACTTTGACCACTCTTATAGCTTTATTTATTCCAAACGTCCTGGTACACCAGCCTCAGAGCTGGCCGATGACACATCGGAAGAAGTGAAAAAAGAGCGTTTAGCACGTGTTCAGCAATGGATCAAGCAATCCAGTATTGCAAAAACAAATGCCATGCAAGGAACGATTCAACGTGTTCTGATTGAAAATATTTCAGAAAGGGATCCGAACTTGCTAGTCGGTACAGCCGACAATACCCGTCTGGTTACCTTTATCGGAGACCCGGCTTGGGTGGGACGTTTTGCCGAGATTGAAATTACCGAAATTAAAACTTTAAATTTAGTTTACGGAGAACTCTTGAATCTTGAGCCTGACGTGGCGTAATGTAAGGGGAACGACAAAAATTACTTAAAGGATTTCTCTTGACTGCAGCGATTCGACGTACAGTAAGTTTCCCTGGCATTTCTATGGAACGCCTTAAGAGCATGTTAGGTGCTTATAACGGACATATGAAACAGATTGAACAGCGTCTGGATGTCAAAGTTACCCATCGTGGTGATAGCTTCTTTGTAGATGGTGAAATCGATGCAGTTGAACGGGCAGAAAGCCTGTTACAGCGACTGCATGAAGAAGCCGAGGTTTCGCAGCAGATCAGTGCCGATGTACTGCATATGATGATTCAAGGCAGTCAGACCGAGCGCGAGCTGATGGATGATACCGAGCAGGAACATACCGGCCTCGACAGTGTCTGGTTACAGACCCGAAAAGGCCGGATCAATCCACGCGGTGCCAACCAGAAACGTTATGTGCAGCGCATTTTGCAAAGTGATATCTCTTTTGGTATCGGTCCTGCTGGTACAGGTAAGACCTATCTGGCGGTTGCTGCTGCAGTCGATATGCTGGAACGTAATGAAATCCAGAGAATTCTTTTGGTCCGTCCGGCGGTAGAAGCAGGTGAGAAGCTGGGCTTCCTGCCGGGTGATTTAAGCCAGAAAATTGATCCTTACCTTCGCCCTCTTTATGATGCACTGTATGAAATGCTCGGTTTCGAGAAGGTTGCCAAACTCATCGAACGGCAGGTCATTGAGGTTGCCCCACTTGCTTATATGCGTGGTCGAACCCTGAACCATTCTTTTGTCATTCTGGATGAAGCACAGAACACCACGCCAGAACAGATGAAAATGTTCCTGACCCGTCTGGGTTTTGGTTCGCGTGCAGTAATTACCGGAGACATTACTCAGGTAGATTTACCACGTGGACAGCAATCAGGACTAGCCCATGCTTTGCGGGTACTGGAACCGATTAAGGAAATTCATATTACCCGCTTTCATTCACGTGATGTAGTACGCCACCAGTTGGTACAAAAAATTGTAGAAGCATATGAAGGCTGGGACAGTGAACAGTCCCGGCTGAGTGCTGAAGCACGTGCTGAGCGCAAGGCACGTCAAGAAGCACTTGTAAATGAAAATGATACTGCTGCAGATGCACAGCATCAATCAGAAACACCAGACAACATTTAAGGTTTATTTTGAAACTTAGTCTCTCTTTGCAACAAACGTTTGTAGCGCCTGAACTGGTGCTCAAACGTGCTTATCTTAAAAAAGTGATTGAAACCACTCTTCGTCATCTTGACGTTAAACAGGACTGCGAAATTGGAATTGCCTGTGTTGACCTTGATCAAAGTCAACAGCTGAATCTGGAATACCGCCGGAAAGACAAACCTACCAATGTCTTATCTTTCCCGAGTGAAATTCCGGAAGAAATTTTACCCATGCTGGCAGCCCGGCCTTTGGGTGATCTGGTGATTTGTATTCCGGTCGTATTACAAGAAGCTGCCGAGCAGCAGAAAGTACCCGTAGAGCATTTCACACATATGCTGGTCCATGGCACATTACATTTGTTAGGTTATGACCACGAAATCAGTGATGAAGATGCCGATGAAATGGAAGCACTGGAAATTGAAATTCTGGCCAAGCTTGGCCTGAATAATCCTTATCAGGAAGAATAAATTAAAGTAAGCTATTTTAATAATTACAAACCTGGCAGGAATAATAACTATGAAACTTCTCATGCAAATTACTGCTCTGTTGACCAGTACAATATTTATGCCTGTAGTTTTTGCAGAACAACCTGTTACTGTGCAAAGCAGTTGTCCACAGTCTGAGTTTCAGTCTAAAGATAAAACATGGAGTGGCCATTATTATCTCAGCGGCGTCATGGAAGTTGGCTCTGAATTGCTACTGGAAGAAAATGGTCATTTTAAATGGATGCTGGCAGTCGGTAGCCTGGACCAATATGCAGAAGGTATCTGGTGGAAAACCGGAGAATGTATCGGTCTCAAACCTGAAGCCAAATTCTTAAAACAGCTTCAGATTTTCCCAAGTTCTCTTTATCTTGCTGATGAAAAACTCAAAGCTGTCTGGGCAGATGGCCGTGAGCAGGGAACTTATTACCGGCCGAAACTGAGCTCTAATCCTTAACACAAAACCTTTAATTTATTTTACTTCGAATTCAGCCTCGGCCGGGTCGAATCGCCATGTCCGTACAATGCGTAGTTCAGAAATATCTTTCATACCTGCATCAAACCGCCCAAATGGCGCACCTTTACGTACAGAAGCCTTGGCTGCCTCATCTAGAATGGTATGTCCTGAACTTTCCAATAACCGGATTGCACGTATCCCGCCTTGAGCATTCAAGATGACCATAAGCTGCACTTCTCCTGTTAGGCGCTCAGCCTTAGCCTGCTGCGGATAATAGCGGTTACCATAGAGTTCAACTTTTTCACGGAACTTGTCCAGATAGGCAGCTGCTGCATCCTGCTTGGCCTGAATTCCATCCACCGTTTTGATACGTTGCTGACGGCTGAAATCCTGCTGACGCTGTAAATACTGGGCTTCCAGACTGGCAGCCATTGCTGCCTTGGCCTGAAACTGGCTCTGTAATTCTTCTAAAGCTTTTTTACGCTGGTTCTGCTCCGCTTCTTTGCGCCAGCTCATGATTGTCATCAGGACTTTGTCTTCAAACTGTATTTGAGGCTGTTGGTGCATCTGCTGTAAAGTCTCCTGCTGCTGCTCACCCGCACTCTGTTGTTGTAAACTGGCCGGTAGCTGGCTTGAGATACGGTGAGCCTCTCGAAAGCGGCCTGAACCCTGCTGGTCTGCCTGTGCCAAATAGTCGGCATCTTTGACCTGCTCAGAACTCGGACGAATGCTGACAGCGATTTCCTTACTGGCAGCAGCCTCTGGATCTGGCATTGCAAAATGCAGAGTTAAAATCGCCGAATGTAAAATGACAGCCAGCAACAGAGCACCCATAAAAATCGGATCCTGCCACCAAGCCAGACCTGTCCCACCAGGTAAAATTATTTTTTTCAACATATGACTTTTTACCAGCCAGACTCTTTTGGTTTGAAGTCGGTTTAGAAAGAAGTAGAAAATAACATCAATACAAAGTTATTATTAAACTTATGGACTTGTCACCCCAGTCACCAATCTTCATACTCAACATTAAAAATGACGCGATTAAATTCAGCTAACTGCAGGATTCAAGCTTGAAATTTTCTTACGTCCCGTCAAGATTGCAACTGAACGAAAAAGAACTCTCCATCTGGAATCATTTTTATGCCTAGAACGCTAATTTCCAATATTTCTAAACGTATACGTCAAGTATATCAAAAAGCAGAGGGATTTATTGAAGAAGAGCGTGAGTTTGCCTTGTCTCAAGTTTTTTTGAATGCCACTTTTGAACGTTATGTCACCAATAATGTTAAACTTTTGCAGGATTTGCATGCTGATGTGCATGATGACTGGCTCAGACTGTACGCCACTTTGGAAGTAAAGGGTTTATATACCACCCTGTCTGTTGACTTAAAACTGCTACAGATGGAACTCAATAAAAACATCCAGCTTCTGATTTTTGAGCAGATCAGTGACACGCAGGTGATTGAGGCCAAATTTAAAAATGTATTTATAAAAATCGGATTTAATGCCGCTCTCTTCTTTTACCAGAAAATTTTAAGAAAAGACCCTTTAGGTTCTATCTTAGAGCGTTTTAATATTGTGCAAGTTAAAGATGACCTGTTATATCTGGATTTGAATCAGTGGTTGGGCAAAAGCCGTTCGGTTCTGGAAACACTGGATAAAATCAATGTAAATCAGGGGCTGTTACGTGAAGCAGAACTGGTTCTGGTTGGGAATGTTAATATGCGGGCTATTCTGCATAAGTCTATGCGCGATGCCCAAATGCAGAAAATAGAAGATGATATTGAAGCTACCCATGTGACGCCACTTCAACAAAAATAGACTTTAAAACATCTTATATTTAAGCTGGACTGTGAAAAACCTACATACTGATACAGTTAAGTAGCCTATTTCTATTACTTCTTCATTATTGAAGAGCATAATACTAGATGAAAAATAAGTTATGTTTCTTTGATGCAACCTGTTTCTGTAAAAGGATCCCCACACTTATGGCAACTACCCTGTTTAAAACCCTGACCTTAGCGACTGGTATGACCACGGCGCTGTTATTTTCCGGTTTTTCAAGCCATGCTCTCGCCATGAGTCCCTTTCAAGCCAGTTATCAGTTTTCTTATAATGGTAAGAATATGGGTACAGCGACCCGGACTTTAAGTAAGAACGGTAACCAGTGGGTGTACACCTTTGCTGCAAAGGCGGGCGCTATTGCATCAGCCACCGAAACCAGCCGTTTTAGCTTTAGCAACAACAAGATTATCTCTGACAGCTTTAACCGGACCAGCAAAATTTTAGTACATAATGACAAAATGAGTATCCAGTTTAATCCGGGCACCAAACTTATCAAAACGCAAAAAGATGATAAGTCCCGTTCTTTTGCCTGGCAATCTGGGGTACTCGATGAGCTAAATGCCGAATTACAGATTCGGGAAGATTTAAAAGGCTCAGGTTTAAAGTCAACCTATCCAATTGCTGATGCCAAAGAAGTGGAAAACCGCAAGTTTGTTAGGCAAGGTACTGAACAGGTGAAAACCTCTTATGGTACATTCAGCACTATTAAAGTACGAATGCAACATGACAAGGCCGAGCGAAATACAGTTTTCTGGCTGGCCCCAAAATTAGATTACTTACCGGTTAAAGTTACCCATCAAGATGGTAAAACGTCCTATGGCCTGTTATTAACAGGTTATAAAGGACCAACAAATTAAGTAATTTAATCAATTTCAGCTTGCATTTTTGCGGATGCTTTTTAAAATACGCTTTTGCTTGAAAAAGCATCCGCCCCTAGAGGAATTCTCCCGTGCATGCACTAGAACAGAAAATCTTAAGTGAAGGTATCGTTCTATCTGATCAAGTCTTAAAAGTGGACGCGTTCTTAAATCACCAAATTGATCCTGTATTGATGCAGCAGATTGGTAAAGAGTTTGCTGCCCGCTTTAAAGATGCAGGCATCACCAAAATTATCACGATTGAAGCATCTGGTATTGCTCCTGCAGTCATGGCAGGTCTAGAACTGGGTGTTCCTGTAATTTTTGCCCGTAAATATCAGTCATTGACTTTAAAAGATGACTTATACCGTTCTAAAGTTTTTTCATTTACCAAGCAGACTGAAAGTACAATTGCGATTTCAAACAAGCATCTGAACTCAAGTGACCGCGCACTGGTCATTGATGACTTTCTGGCGAATGGCCAAGCGGCTTTAGGTCTGATTGACCTGATTCATCAAGCCAATGCCGAAGTTGTTGGGGTCGGGATTGTAATTGAAAAGTCTTTTCAGCCTGGCCGCGATGTCTTACTTGAAAAAGGATATCGTGTCGAGTCACTAGCCCGTGTACAGTCACTGGCAGATGGCAAAGTGGTTTTTGTTCAGGAATAAGCTTCTTTGACAATAAAAGAGCGCATTAGCGCTCTTTTTTATGGCTGCAGTTTAAGAGCAATCTCTCCAAGCCTTTTACCTTGGGCGAAGCACAAATCTTTTTCTTCCTGAGTCAGCCCTTGGTCATGGCGTGGTCCACTCACATGTGTGGCACCATAAGGCGTGCCCCCAGATTTAGTATTTGAGAGCGCCGGATGGTCATTACTAAGCCCTATAATCATCATACCATGATGGAAAAGTGGAGGCAGCATGCTCAGTAAAGTGCTTTCCTGCCCACCATGCATAGAACCACTCGAGCTAAATACACAGGCAGGTTTGTTATGTAATGCTCCGCTCAGCCATAAACTGGTTGTTTGGTCCCAGAAATATTTCATTTCACTGGCCATATTACCAAAGCGGGTAGGTGAACCAAGAGCCAGACCGCTACAATTAGCCAGCTCATCTAGCGTACAATAGATATCACCTTCTGCAGGAATACTCGGTGCAGCTTCTGTAACTACTGTCGCCAATTGTGGGACCGTACGGATCTTTACATTCATACCAGTGGCTTCGATACCATTTGCAATTAAATGCGCCATATCTCGGGTAGAACCATATTTACTGTAATAAAGAACAAGAATATAAGCTTGCATACACTTTTAGAGTTTAGCTAAAAAGAAAACTATACGGTATTTCTTTAAGTTTTTGCTAAGCTGGAACAACGAATTACATAAAGATCATGAAAAAAAATCGAGATTTTATTTTTATGTTGAATTTTTTGAAGAAGCTTCCGTTCTATGACAAAACCTGGTTCAAATTTATCCTGTTTGTCATTCGCCGTTTTGAAGCAGACCGTTGTCGAGAGCTGGCAGGTTCTTTAACCTATACCACGCTCTTTGCGATTGTGCCCATGCTGACCGTATTTCTGGTCATCATTTCGTCTATTCAGGCCTTGGAACCAGCGCGTCAGCAGTTGCAGCAGCTTATTTATAGCAATTTTCTGCCTAAAAGCACGATTGCATTTGACAAGATGCTCAATGCTTTTACCGAGAAGTCTAGTAATCTGACTGTCATCGGGGTGCTGTTCCTCTTTGTCACAACCATCATGATGTTAAGTACCATTGAAACCGCATTTAACCGGATCTGGCGTGTTAAAGAAACACGGGGAGGCATTGTCGGGTTTATGCGTTATTGGACAATTATCTCTTTAGGGCCCATTGTGCTTGGCAGTGCTTTTGTCATCTCATCTGCGCTGGCTTCTTTAAGTATTTTAAGCAATAACTTTGCCGGCTATGAAATGGATGGCGCGTTTCTCCTGTCGTTGCTTTCCATTGCCTTGACGATTGCTGGTTTCTTTATTATTTACTGGACTATACCCAACCGCAATGTACCTGTGATTGCTGCTGCCCTGGCCGGCGTATTCAGTGCAATTGTTTTTGAAATGCTCAAGAACTTGTTTGGCACCATTATGTCCAATTTCACCAGTTATGAAATTGTCTATGGTGCCTTTGCCGCAATTCCTATTTTCCTGTTATGGATTTACCTGTCTTGGAATATTGTACTTTTAGGGGTTGAGGTCAGTTTTGCGATTACTGCTTTTCATTCTCGCTATGGCCAGACACGTCATCCGGTGTTGATGCTGCTGGATGTTCTGGATCTGTTTTATCGAAAACAGAAACTGGGGGAAACGGTTACTGAAAAAGAAGCTATGAACATCTTGGGCCGTGGGGAAATAGGCCGCTGGCCGGCTTATGTCGCTATGCTGGAAGAGCAGAATCTGGTCAAGCGTACAGAAAATAATGATTATGTACTGGTACGCAATCTAAGTCAGGTTGACTTCTGGAGCTTCTATAAAGCACTTCCATATCCACTGCCACGACGTAATGATGTAGGCAATATTCATCCAGATGATGAATGGATGCAAAAGCTTGGTCCCGTACTCATTGAAAGTGATGACTATCTTTCTGCCAAACTTTCTGTTCCTCTTTCAACGATTTTTGAGAAAAAATAAAATTTAAAATTACCTGTCTGCTTAAAAAAGGCCATATGAAATGGCCTTTTTTAACACTTAAAACCATCTACTTACTGAACAAATGTATTCCATGTGAAATCTTGGGAAACACCTTTTAACGTCATGATTAGACGGTCTCCAGATTTTAATGCAGCCACACCAGCCGGTGTACCGGTCATGACGACATCACCGGGTTCAAGTGTAAATACCTGACTGATATCTGCAAGCAGATAACCAATATCAAAAATCAGTAATGAAGTATCACCTTCCTGACGTAATGACTCATTTACCTGTAAGCTATAATGGATATTTTTCCAGTCGTCTATTTCTTCCAGACTTACCCAGTCTGCCAAGATACAGGAACCATCAAAAGCTTTGGCACGCTCCCAAGGCTGACCCTTGCCTTTAAGTTCGGTTTGTAACTCTCGTAAGGTGAGGTCCAAACCCAGAGTTACTGCTCCAACAGCTTTCAAAGCTTTTTGCGGATCAGTTTCATTATGTAATGGCTGGTCTATACGTAAACTGAGTTCACATTCATGATGACAGTCGCCCCATGTCGGATTCCAGCTAATTCCCTGTTCAAGTCCAACCAAGCTGCTTGGCGGCTTGATAAATAGTACCGGACGGTCAGGTACGGCGTTCCCCAACTCTTTGGCATGATCCGCATAACTGCGGCCTACACAGACAATTTTTGATGGGCGCGTAGCCATGCTTTTCCCTTCCTTTTCTATTTCAGTTCAATAAAATTTATTTCTTGAATGTATTTTCAAATATAGCCTGTTGCTGGGCATTCAGAAAAGCCCGTTTCGGTATAATAATGACAGTCCGGTTCTTGAACTCAAGCATATAAGTAAGCTTGCCTATAGCAAAGTGCTGTACTTCTGCATACTGGAAAGTTTGCTTGCGACCATTTGCATAGAGTTCAATATAGTCCTGAAACAGCTCAATCCCCTGCTCACTTTTACCAAACTGATACTTGATAAACTGACGTTTGAACATCATCGGTAAAAACCAGTAACGCATGATGAGTTGTAATATCAGGAAGAATACGCCAAGTGCCACATAATAACGGCCAACGCCAGTAGGTCCTAAATAAATACCCCATATCACAATAGCGATGCTGACAAGAGGCGTGATAAAACGGGTCAGCTGTTTTTTGCCAAATGTCGCCAAAGAGAAGCCATCTTGGGATTCTTCCAGATTTAGGCTATAGCGCACAGATACAGCAGGCTGAACTTCAGACATAAGCACATCATCAAAACTTTCAAATTGTTTTAAATCTTACACCAGAATACGTTATTTCCTCATCTTTTTAGTGTCCGAAGTTATAGTAGATAACAGCCCTTTTTCCTTAATATTCTTTCCTTTATCCCATAAAAAATAGATAAACAGGATTGGCATGTTCTATAGCAACAGATATTTTTATCTCATTGTATGGTTTTGGCTATCTGCCAGTACTGTAGTATCAGCCCAAATTATAACCTGGACCGAACAGATACCCAGCAGTCTTTCACCATTTCAAGGTAACATCCAGACGCTTGCAGGCCTCACAGGCGACCGTATTTTTATTTATGCTCACCCTAAACAAAATATTCAACTGCCTACATTTCAAGCCCAGCAGAAAATACAAGGAAAATATTATAGTGGTGCAGTAATTGTTCCAACCTCTAGCCAGAATATTGCCAAACTGCTGACTCACTATCGTAATTATGCCGGTTTATTTCCCACGCTTAAATCTGCGAAGATCCAAGCTCAACAAGGCAATATTACTCAGGTCAAATATCAGATTCATATTCCCACGCCTATTCCGGTACTCAATTTCAAAGAACAGGTATTAATGCAGCATCAATACAGCAATAATAGTATTGCCACCTTAGTAATTGATGCTCCTGTTCCTTACGGTGCGGGAAAAATTGAATGGTTTGATATAGGCACCCAGAGAACTTTAGTTACGATTACCCAATGGGGTGATCTTAACCAGCCTAAAGGTTTTTTATTCGGTAAAATCCTGAATGCCATTCCAGAAGCCAAACTTGGTATTCCAGGCGCTACCAATGCCTTTTTACTAGAAGCCTTGCAACGTCGCTATAAAATATCAACAACCCAGAACCTAAAAGCAGGCACATTACCAGAGTTCCAGCTCAGTACTGCTCAGCGTCAGAAAATTGTCAAGTTAAGCCAGCAGTCTCAAGAACCTGTATCTTTTATTCTTTCGGGCTATCAAGTGCCCTATCAGCAGGGTACAGAAGCTATGCGTTTTAGTACCAGCTATCAGTATTTTGCACAGAGCCCGGAGCAACTTAAACCTTGGCTACAGCCACCTAGCTTTAAATCGCTCTTTCCACGTCAGATTAAAAATGTACAGAGCAAGCAGCTTAATCCACAACAACTTGATGCTGATTATCAGGTTTCTGTTGGTTTAGGTGTAATCAGTATTCCTTTCGATTTTAAACTGCGCTTTGACTACCCGAATTCACTACAAAATGTTTTTCATGCGGTGGGTGGGGACTTAAAGTATATACAAGGCGGTATGCAGCTTGATGCATATGGTCAGGGTACTGTATTAAAGCTTACCAGTGCGGTAAAAATTCATGACCAGGCGCCTTTCCTGCTGCGGGCCATGCGCAGTTTGCCCTATCATGATATGTTACCTGCCATAGGTGGAAATACGATATTAGCTTTAAAAATTAAACAGCGAGTGAAATAATTATTAAATATTTTATCGTTATTTTAAATACAAAAAAACCGCAACAAATGTGCGGTTTCTTCTATTGTTTATCAAGTTGGTGCGCTCAGAGAG
>NZ_DBUF01000028.1:354550-360709 GCF_002307755.1 Acinetobacter sp. UBA1297 | reverse complement strand
CTGAGCTATGAGCGCGTACTTGATGCTGCGCATTATACGTGTTTTTCAGACTTTTATAAGTCTTTTTTAACAACTTTTATCTGAATGCCTAGTTAGTAAGCGTTTTGGAGAAAATCAGATAACTCTTGATCAAAAATTTTTATAAGCAGTTTTCATATTTCCAAAGTAGCTAAAGGCCAATTTATTAAAGTAGTAATCTATTATTTTCAGGCACAAAAAAACCGCTATAAAGCGGTTTAATGTTCAAGTTGGTGCGCTCAGAGAGATTCGAACTCCCGACCCCTTAGTTCGTAGCCAAGTGCTCTATCCAGCTGAGCTATGAGCGCGTACTTGTGTGCCATTAACGGCAAGTCGTTACAATCAATTACTTCAAATATTTATAGGAATTAAACCGATAAATTGGTGCGCTCAGAGAGATTCGAACTCCCGACCCCTTAGTTCGTAGCCAAGTGCTCTATCCAGCTGAGCTATGAGCGCATTGAGGTAATCGTTGGCGGTGAGAGAGGGATTCGAACCCTCGATACAGTTGCCCGTATGCGTCCTTAGCAGGGACGTGGTTTCAGCCACTCACCCATCTCACCGTAACGAGCCGCCATAATACAAACTTAATTCCCAATCATCAAGCCATGACTGAAAAAATTTCCGCCTTTTTTGTTCAATTAAATATTTTTTAAGCAATTTATCGGGTTTTACAGACTTTTCTGATCTTTAAATGCTCACTCTATAATTTTTGAGGTACTTAGTTTCCGATTATTCTCAAGATAAAACACATTATTGCAATCATTTACGTGCAGTCCGGGCCGGCATGACTTATGCTAAAGGTATCTTCTGATGTCAAGCCAAACGAAATTATGAAAAATTGGGTCGATCCTGAAGCTAAAGCAGAAGCTGAACGTTATGACAATCCTATTCCAAGTCGTATTTTGATTCAAAAAACGATTGAACAGTTACAGGCGCCGCAATCCCATGCCGACCTGGTTGAGCATTTTGAAATCCAGGACCAAAAAAGTATTGACGCGCTTAATCACCGCCTGATTGCAATGGTACGTGATGGACAACTGGTCAAGGATGGATTCAAGTTTCAGCTGGTTGCTGACTTGCCTACTTATGAAGCTACAGTGTATATCAATACAAAAGGTATGGGCATCGCACAGATTGATGGCCAGGATAATTTGTATTTACCAGAACGTGAACTGCGTCTGGTCTTTAATGGTGACCGGGTACGGGTACGTCAGACCAGTACTGACCGCAAGGGTAAAGCTTGGGGCTTTATTACTGAAGTAATCCAGCGCCGGGTCAAGCAGATTATTGGGCAGCTGAAAATGTATGAAGGTGAATATTTTATTCAGCCTTCCATGCCAAACCAGCATCAACCGATTACCCTGGAAAAAGAACTGATCGATCACGCCAAAATTAACTTGGGTGATATGGTGCGTGTTGCCATTGATGATTATCCGACTCGGGAAGAGTTTTCTACCGGTCATATTGTGCAATCAATGGCAGATAAAGCCGATACTGAAATTATCATTCCACAAACCATCTTGGAATATGGGCTGCCTTATGAGTTTCCTGAAGAGGTTTTAAAGGAAGCAGCCAGTTTTAAAGAGCCGGATGAACAGGACCGTCAGGGCCGGGTAGATTTACGTGATCTGGCTCTGGTCACAATTGACGGTGAAGATGCACGCGATTTTGATGATGCCGTATACGCAGAAAAACGTCCGGGCGGTGGTTATCGAGTGGTGGTCGCAATCGCTGATGTCAGTCACTATGTACGTTTGGGCACAGCACTGAATGAAGAAGCTGAAGAACGCGGGACCTCTGTGTATTTTCCGCATTTTGTCCTGCCGATGTTGCCAGAAGCGCTCTCTAATGGTCTCTGTTCACTGAATCCGCATCTGGACCGCTTGTGCATGGTCTGTGATTTAAATGTTTCACGTGCCGGCCGTGTTACCCAGTATGAATTTTATCCGGCAGTCATGCACTCTAAAGCACGTCTGACCTATACCCAGGTTGCTGCCTATCTGGACGGTGACAGCCAGGCTGTCCCTGAAGATCGTACTGTTCGCAAATCACTTAATACCCTGTTCCAACTTTATCAGGTCCTGAAAGAATTACGTGCAAAACGTCATGCGATGGAATTTGAAACTGTCGAAACATATATGACATTTGATGAGCTGGGCGGTATTAAGGAAATTTTGCCACGTAGCCGTAATGAAGCACATAAACTGATTGAAGAATGTATGCTGCTGGCTAACGTTGCAGCTGCTGAATATTCATTGAAAAATGAAATTCCAATGTTATATCGGGTCCATGATGCACCAGAGTTTTCGCGTACCCAGAAAGTACGGGATTATGTGAAACTCCTGGGGTTAAATTTCCCGGAGCAGCCAACTCAGGCTGATTACCAGGCCGTCATTGAAGCAACAAAAGACCGGATTGATGCACCAAGTATTCATGCCGTGTTATTACGTTCTATGATGCAGGCTTATTATGGACCAGAAAATATCGGTCATTACGGTCTGGCTTATGAAGCTTATACTCATTTTACCTCGCCAATCCGCCGCTATCCGGACTTACTGTTACACCGCGCAATTAAAGCACATTTGAAACATAAACAGTTTGCCCTGTCAGGCAACCAGCTGGCTGAGGCAGGTGAGCATTATTCTCAGACAGAACGCCGTGCCGATGAAGCCTCCCGTAGTGTAACAATGTGGCTAAAATGCCATTATATGCAGCAGCATCTAGGTGAAGAATTCGACGGTATAATCAGTGCTGTAACTGAATTCGGGCTGTTCGTTACCCTGAAAGATCTGTACGTTGATGGCATGCTGCATGTCAGCCAGCTTGGAAATGACTTTTTTGTCTATGACCAGCCGAGTCAGAGTCTGATTGGCCAGTCTCGTGGCCAAGTTTTTGGCTTGGGAGATGAAGTCAGAATTAAGGTTGCAGGTGTTCAGCTTGAAGAACGGAAAATTGACTTTGAGCTGGTTCGGCAACTTACTCATGCTGGACGAGCAGTGCGTAGCCGTGCCCCTCGCGTTGCACAGGTGCGGGAAGAAAATCACGGCGCACGCAACAAGGATGACTCTGGTGAGCAACCTGTCCGTAAAAAACGCAATAAAAGCAGTAAACCTAGCTCTTATACCAAGAAGTCAGGAAAAAAATCTGCTGAAAAGGCTTCTGTAAGCAAAGAAGCTCCCAAGAAAAAATCAAAGGATAAGAAGCGCAGGTCCAATGCCAAATCACGGCAGGATTAAATCTTCTTTATTTTGGTGAATGGCAAGAGCTAATCTCTTGCCTTTTCATTTTTAGCCTTATTAAAAATTTTATCGCAATCATGTTTTTTAAAGGCAAGTTTAATGCTCAGCCACAAGATTCCCACGCTTATTTTCCTGCCAAGTCTTGATTTCCCTTTATACAAGACTTACATCTAGTAGCAAGTATTTTGAAAATCAGGCGTATAACGATGACTTTGGAAAAAGCAACTTTACCTTTGCCACAATTTGACCAGATCAAACTTGAGCATTTAAAGCGGCAGATTGAACAGCAGATTGAATATGGCCAGACTTTTTTAAAGCAGTTACAGCAAGTCCCAGAAAATCACCAGCAACAGCTTCACATACTGGAACAGGTAGATACGCTTGAGAATAATATGAGCGAATCTTGGGGCATACTCTCGCATTTAAATGCCGTGATGAATAATAGCGAAACACGCGAGATTTTTCAGGCCTTACTTCCTGCCTTAAGTGAATATTATACTGAGCTTGGTCAGCATAGTGTCTTGTATCAGACTTATCAGGCTCTACATGACAGCCCTGACTTTTCCCTGTTGCCAGAAGCTCAGCAAAGCGCCATTCGACTGGCCTTACGTGACTTTAAACTTTCAGGTGTTGCTCTAGAAGGTGAAGAAAAGAAACGTTATGCAGAGATTTCTGCACGCTTATCACAACTCTCTTCAGATTTTTCCAATCATGTGCTAGATGCTACACAGGCCTATTTTAAACCGCTTGAACAGGAGCAGCTCAGAGGCTTACCACAAAGCAGTATCGAGCTGCTAAAACAGTATGGACAGCAGCGTGAACTGGAACAGCCTGTAGCAACACTGGACCTGCCTGCATACCTGGCAATTATGACTTATGCCGATGACCGCGAGTTACGTGAAGAACTGTATAAGGCCTATACTACACGCGCTTCAGAGCAGTCTGACCATCCTGAATATGATAATAGCCAGATTATGGAAGAAATTCTGAGTCTGCGTCAGGAAATGGCAAAACTGCTAGGTTTTAACAACTATGCTGAGTACTCCTTGGCTAGCAAGATGGCGCCCGATGTAGACAGTGTGAATAAATTTCTGGTTGAACTGGCTGAACATGCCCGTAAGCCCGCTCTGAAAGAAATTGCTGAACTTAAAGCAATAGCCGGCTCAGATGGAGTGAATGAGCTTAAACCTTGGGATACAGCTTACTACTCAGAAAAACTTAAACAACAACAGTTCAATCTGTCTCAGGAAGATTTAAAGCCTTACTTTCCTGCTCCTAAAGTCATTCGTGGTTTATTCCAGATCGTAGAACGTTTATATGGTATCCAGATTGTAGAGCGGGAAGCAGCTACATGGCATCCCGATGTACATTATTTTGAGCTTGAAGACCAAGGCGAAGTTCTGGGCGGTTTCTATTTTGATTTGTATGCCCGTAGCGGTAAACGCGGCGGAGCCTGGATGAGCGGATTCCGTTCACGCATGCAGCAATCCGAACACCTGCAAAAGCCTGTATGTTACATGGTCTGTAACTTTACTCCCCCGGTCGGAACACAACCTGCCCTGCTCACTCATGATGAAGTCAATACGCTATTCCATGAATTTGGTCATGGCCTGCATCACATGCTCACCGAAGTCGACAATATTTCAGTAGCAGGTACACACGGCGTGGAATGGGATGCAGTCGAGCTACCTAGTCAGTTTATGGAATTCTGGACTTGGGATCAGCAGAGCCTGAACCTGTTAAGTGAACATATTGAAACTAAAGATGCCTTACCAGAGCAGTTACTACAGGCACTGCTGGCAGCACGTTTTTTCCAGTCTGGCATGCAGACTTTACGTCAGGTCGAGTTTGCACTATTTGACCTTACTATTCATAAAATGACGCCAGCATTAAATAGCCCGCAGATTCAGCAGGCTCTGGATGATATTCGTGAACAATATGCAGTGGTGCCAGCTGTACCCTATAATCGCTTCCAGCACAGCTTTAGTCATATCTTTGCCGGTGGTTATGCTGCTGGTTACTATTCTTATAAGTGGGCTGAAGTACTGGCAAGTGATGCATTTGACCGCTTTGAGAATGAAGGTATTTTCAATACTGAAACCGGCAAGGCTTTCCGTTCAGCCATACTGGCCGCAGGCGGTAAAGATAAGGCACTAGATGCTTTTGTCAATTTCCGTGGTCGTGAACCTAAAATTGACGCGCTATTACGTCATCAAGGTTGGACGGATCACCCTAAAACCGCTTAAACTAGTCCTTTATTTAATCAGTGTGTGGTTAGGATAATGAATATTAAACGTCGTTTTATCGCAGGAGTAAGATGTCCAAAATGCGAAGCGCTGGATAAAATTATTATGCTGACCACCGAAGATGATGAATGGATTGAATGCATTGAATGTGGTTATTCAGATCGGCGTCCTACTCATATAGAGCAGCCACAGGAGGTTGCTCTTCCTGATGATGTAGGGGTAATCCAGTTCAAGCCTCGTCAGAAACAGTAGGCTGTAAAGATGCCTGTTACAGTGCAAAAAAATAATTCAAACTTATTATGGTTTATTGCCGGCGTTATTACGGCAATCATCGTCATGATCGCGCTGTATTTCTGGTTGCTACAAGACCAGTCCCCTGCTGTCTCACAGCCGGTAGAAGTTAAGCAAAGTACATCAAAGCCTATGAATGCTGTCCCTTCAGACCAGTCCGAACCTCAGCAAGCCAAACAAGGTCCTTCCTTGGTCGATGATCAGCTCCTAAATGAACCTGTTCATCCGGCTCCAGCACTGGCTAAAGAAGAAATTGCTAAACTGGATGATATCCAGAACCAGTTAAAGCAGCAGCAGGCACTTCTTCAAGAACAGCATGCCAGTGCAGATAAACTGATTCAGCTTAAAGAAGAGCAGATTAA